>JAHYIU010000015.1 GCA_019429425.1 Candidatus Syntrophosphaera sp. | reverse complement strand
AGACTGTATGACTCTTTGAAACAACTTGAAAAGGCAGTCGTTGAATACTTCGACACCCTTAACTCAGAAGTGCTGATGAAATTATGCACTTGCTCTTATATATGATGTTTCATTGTGGAAGCTGTATTAGTCCGTAATGAGTCCGTATTGACACCGTAATGATAAGGGGAGCCACCCAGGGGGAAGGAATGGAGATATTGCGATAAGATGTTGTTATGGAGGCAATTACGCGCATGCTCCGTGGATTTGTGAATGAGTGTGAAGGTCTGGGGAGATAATCCAAGCTGATGTGGTGCGTTCAGCCTGTCCCGTAGGGACAAAGCGATGTAGCGCCGGGTTCAAAATCCATCGCTACCATACCATGTCCCTTCGGGACAAGCCGGGTCTGAAACATGGAGGGCGTAATTTTGACATACGACGGCTAAAGCCTCCGCCTATTGTCCTTCACCCCACCTGCGGCGGGGTTTGTCAGCAGCGACAGCGGCACCAGGACACGTTGGGCGACGCGAGACCTGTAGGCCAGATAGCCCAGCCCAATTCCGACCAGCCAGGACAGCGTTGTCCACAGCGCCGCCCACAGGAGGGTTTGCCCAAGATCGGACAGCAACTGGGCCCAATCGATCATTCGAGCCTGAGGAAGATCTCCGAGTCGTCCAGTTCCTGGTATTGATAGCCCAATTCGATGGCCATTCCGGTCATTTTCCGTTCAAAGGCCATGCCAGCCTCGCTCAGGCCGGTCATGTACACCGTATTGGAAAGCGCGTTTCGGGTCTGATCCCGGTCCAGCCCATAGAGGCGCCCGGCCAGGTCCAGCAGTTCGTTTTCCGCTCTGTTCGCGGCGTCCTGGGAGAGCTTCACGGCATCCAGCAGCTCCCGGTATTCATCCCGGCGCTGTTGCGTGAGCCCGGAAACATTGATCACAAAATCGCAGCAGGGATGGCCGGGATAATCCGCCTTGAAATAGTGCAGCACCTTGAACCGCGCGGGCAGCTTCTGGATCAGGGGTTCATAGGTCACGATGGCGTCCACGTCCCCAACCTCCAGGGCGGCGGCCATCTCATTGGGGGTGCGGAAATAGACCGGATCGTAGATGATTCCCCTTTCCCGGGCCCAATCGATGAACAGGATTTCCAGCGTCGAGGCTTTCAGCAAACCGATCCTGGCCTCGTTCAATTCAGCGAAGTTGCTCAAGCCGGAGGGAACGATGATGCCGTCTGTCTCAAGTTCGAAATGGGATACGATGCGCAGCGGATAGCCCAGGGAAGCGGCGTTCCAGGCATAGGTGAAAGGCATGATGGCCGCGTCGATCCTGCCCGCGATCAATGCTTCCTGAACCTCCCAGCCGGAGCTGAAATTGACCAGCTTGACGTGCGGGGAGAGCTGGCCGGTCTGATGCGCGTGGGTCAGAGGCAAATGGTCCACCGAGGGCTTGATGACCCCAATCCTCATCTCCTCTTTATGCGTTCTGCCGCAGCCCGCGGCCAGCAGGACCGCGATCAGCGCCAAAGCCAGCATCCAAGCCGAAAAACTCCGAGAAAGCCGTTCAAACTCGGCAGTTTTCATATGTTGCTCCAGTAAAAGCTGTTTCATGATTCACCAGTGATGCCAGTGCAGCCATTGTTTGACATATTAAAAAACTTTCACGATATAAAAAACTATTATCGCGAATGCTGGTTTTTCTGTCAACATAAATCATCTTCACGGGATAAGGCAGCCATGTTCCCGCTCCGGAGCAGCTTTTGTTGTTTCCTTAAAAGACAGGGGGGTTATCGGGACAATTTACCAACCCTCATCCAGAGGTATGTTCAGCTCCTGGGTTCCGGGCACGGCGAAGCGGCCGTCGCGGATGATGTCGATCCTCTTGCCTTCGGGCGTGATGGCGGAGATCGATTCCAGCATCTCATAGGGCAGGGTGATGTCCATGTGCTTCTGGGTGTAGGCGTTGACGGGATCTTCCTTGCGGGTGGCGGATTTTTCGTTCTCCACGGCGATCATTTCCTTGCCGTTGACGAAGCTGGGATGCGGGGCGTCCTCTTCGTGGCTGAAACAGGTGTCGCCGATGGCGAAGTGCGGCCCCATCTTTTCGATGATGAGGATGGGCAGCAGGGAGAGGATGTCGTATTTGCGGGCCATTTGGTAGGCCGTGGTGTTCGTTCCGATGGCGAATTCGCCGATGGGGAGGGTGTCGTGGGGCAAAAGCAGGTTTTGGTGGATGTATTTTTTGCCTTCGGCGGGGTCATTGAAATTGGTGCAGGAATAATCCTTCACCCAGCCGTCCTCAAAATGCATCCTGAGGTTGAAATAGCGGAGGCTGCCCAGGTAAATGTCCTCGACGTGCAGGGTGCCGGTGCTTCCTTTCAAAACGGGGGATGTGAAAACCTCGCCCACGGGGATGTTCACGTCGGCCACGCAATTCTCGAAGTTGGTCTCGTGCACGGGATCTTTGATGGTATGCATTTTGACCATGATGTCCGTGTCGTTGCCGGGTTTGCCTTTCACGTGGACGTATTCTGCGGTGTCCAGCACATTGATGATGTTTTGCTGGATCATGGCGTAGCGCTTGCTGTCCAGAAGGTTGATGCGAAGCGTGTCGGCAAAGATCTCCGGGAATTTGGCCCCGATCTCCGGAGAAGGGAAGGCGATGATGGTGAAGCTGGCTTCGTCGCGGCGGTAATATTGGAAATACATCTGGGCGTTTTTGGCCTGCAGTTCGCGCCAAAGCTGCTGCTGCTCAGGGCTGAGCTGCAGGGCCGTGGATTTGGCCTTGGGGGAGAAGGGTGTTTCGCCGAACAGCTCGACGTAAACGGGCCCGGCCTGCGCGGAGATCAGGTCTTTCAGGTCTTCCAGGATTTCCGCGGCCAGGGCGAGGCTTTGGTCCACAAATTCCCGGTCCAGGAAGAGGGCCTGGTCGAACCTGTGGTCATAAGCGTATTGCTTGTTGATGCCTTTGGAATGGGGCAGCGGGACCAGCGGCTGCATCCCGATCCTTTCCAGTTCAGCGATCAGCAGCCGGCCCAGGCGTTCCATGCCGCAGGGAATGATGACATTGGCGTAGCGCTTGAGGCGATGGTCTTTCTTGGCCCGTGTGAAGCCGTCCACCCAGCTTTGCACGATGAAGGAGGCGATCGCGGCCAGGTCCTTTTCTGGATACTTGCTCAGGAATTCCGCCAGGGCGAAATCGTGCTCGCTGAGATGGATTCCGTATCTGTAAAGGTAGCGGAGGTCGCTCAGATCGGCAGTGCGGATGATTCTGGCATGATAATCCGCGTCCGGGCTGAGGCGCTGGAGGTTCTGGAGCAGGGATTTGAGCTTCAGGTTTTCAGTCTGGAGCAGCCGGACCTCCTGGTTCCAGGCCTCATATTCCGTCTGGCCTTGGGAGGCAAGCTCGAACAGCCGGAACCAGAGCCGCAGCAGTTCGTCCAACTGGAGATAGTTTTGGCTGGTGAAATACTGGCGCATGTTCCTGAATCTGGTGTAGATGGCGGAGCAAAGCTGGCCCAGGCCCTCGCCGTAGAGTTTGACGGCGTGGTCCGGATCGGCGAGGCTGTTTTGATATCCGGTTTCCGGCTCGAGGGGGGCGAAGAATTCCTGGTTCAGGGCTGCAAGTTCTGCCAGGGAGATGCTTTTGAATTCCGGATCCTGTTCCAGCAAGCGGCCGAATTTGTCACCCTGCAGGGCGATGCTTTTGGTTTCCGCGAAGAGATCCCGCAGGGGCAGGCTTTCAGGGATGGCTTGCGCTTCCAGTTTTTTGATCTGCGCGTCATAAGAGGGTTTGTATTCAAGCAGTTGGGAGATGAGGTCGGTGTAATTGTGTAACATGGCATATCCTTTTCTTAAAAATTTCGGAGCTGTTCGGAGCTTTGACATCCGGCTCCTGTTGTTATAGGTGTCTTAATCACTTTTAATTGGCTATGAACGGACTGTCAAGTGAAAAATCCTCCTGGCCCCGGATGTTTGGCAGGCATGGATGCCCGGGAAGATTCTCAACCCCCTCAATGGGGCGTTTCCCCAGACACAAAGCGCTGCCCGGGACCCCCATCAGGGCTTGGCTGACGCGTTTTCCTCCACGGGCAGGTAATATCTGTCAAAGCGCCTGCTCAGGTAGAGCCGGATGGCGACGTAATCCGTGAGCGTGACTCCGCTGAAGATGGAGATCATGATCATCATCTGGTATTTGATCGCCACCAAGGGTGAGGCCCCACCCAGGATCTGGCCCGTCATCATGCCGGGCAGGCTCACCACCCCGATCGAAGCAATGGTGAGGAGTTGGGGCATCAGGGAAGCCTGCATCGCCTTTTTGAAAGGTGGAAGGATGGCTTCCCAGAGGCTGGCGCCGAGGCTCAGCCGGGTGTAATAGGCCCGCCAGTTTTCGCTGAGGCCGCTTTCAAAGCGTTCCAGGGCCAAAGCGCAGCTGTTCATGCTGTTGCCCAGCACCATGCCGTAGATGGGGATGGCAAACATCGGCGCGAAAAATGGTTGGGGGCGCACCACCAGGAGCAGGATCCAGGGCATGACGACCAGGCTGGTGAAAGCCAGCGCCATGGCCACGATCGGGAGCAAGATCCTTTTCTGGAATTTCAGCCTGCCGCGGAGGGTGAAGATGGCATTGGCCAGCATCACCAGCAGCCAGAGCAACGTGAGCCAGAGGTTCATTTGCCCAAATATGAACTGCAGGACCAGCCCGATCACGGCCAGTTGGACGATCATGCGGGCAAAGGAAGTGAAGAGCTGGCGGATCAGGCCCAGCTTCAGATGCAGGAAGATCAGCACTGGAATGACCAGCAGCAGGGCGGATAATCCGAGGCCAAGATAGCTGATGTCCATCATGCCTCCCTTTTCGTGGTGTCGCGCAAAATTCCCTGCTCCAGGCTCCAGGCCCTCTGCCAGCGGCTTTGCCAGAGGGGATCGTGGGAGATGGCGATCACGGTTCCGGGGTAACTGGCGAAAATGCAATCGGAAATGATCCCGGAGGTCTTTTGGTCCAGGGCGGAGCTGATCTCGTCCAAGAGCAGGATCTCAGGGCTGAACTGCAGGGCCCGGACCAGGGCCACGCGCTGTTTTTCACCGCCGGAGAGCTTTTCCGCGTCCTGGTCCAGATAGACCTGGGGCAGTTGGAAACTGTCAAAGAGGGCTTTGATCCTTTCCTCGCGGTCCGGCAGTTCCTTGTACTTGTGGGCATGGTAGAGCAAAGGCCGGTCCAGAGCTTCGCGCACGGTTCCCGGTTCCAGATAGGGTTCCTGCAGCACCATGCAGATGCGGCTGCGCAGCTCTTCCGGCTTGTATTCGCGGACATCCCTGCCGGCGAAGGCTATCTGGCCCTCATAGCCATGGTTCATCAGGTTCAAAGTGTTGAGCAGCGAGCTTTTACCCGCTCCGGTGGGACCCACGATCAGGATGCGCTCGCCCCGGTCGACGCTCACAACGATGTCCCGCAGGAGGACCTTTTCCCCGTGAAACAGGCGCTGGATCCTCAATTGCAGGAGCCTCGTGTCTTGTTCTCTTGTGCTTTGTTGGGATTCAAGATCCATGCATCATCCTCAGGCCTGTTGGTTGATCAGGCATTGGTCGCATTGGTTGATGTGTTTGGCCAGCAGTTCGTAGATCTGGTGGGGATCTTCGCTGCGCATGACCGTTTCCAGCGTTTTGGCGTCGCGTACGGTGGAAAAGAGGTTTTGCATCAGGCGCAGCTGGGTTTCCGGCTTGGCGGCCGGAGTGAGGGTCAGGAGCACAAGATGGACCTCCGCGCCGTCCGGGCTGTCCCAATCTATCCCATGCAAGGGTTTGACCACAAACAGCTTGCTGCTGGAAATCCCCTCCAGATGGGCGTGCGGGAAAGCCACACCCCTTCCGGCGGCCGTGGTGAGCTGTTCTTCGCGGGCATAGATCTCACTGTGCAGATAGCTTTCCTCCAAGCCGGTCTGCGCCGCCACGTTACTCACCAGGCTGTCCAGCAGTTCCTCGCGGGTGCGGGATTCGGGATCGATCAGCACGTTCTGGCTGGAGAAGATGAAGTCCAGCATGTCCTTGCGCAGCTTTTTCAGGGCGTGGGCCAGCCAGGGCCCGAAGATGATGGTGGAGAAGATGGAGCCCGCGACCACACTCACAAACACCCTTTCCGTGATTAGATGCGAACTGAAGGCCAGCATGGCCACCACGATGTGCATCTCGCCCCCCGCGATGTGTGAAATGGCGATGGTTTGCAGGTTCTGGCGGTCCTGTTTGGCCCATTTGGCGCCCAGAAACGCGCCCAGATAGCGGGTCGCGACGCCCAGGACCGTGATCACACTTACCAGGAGCAGGTCCAGGTTGGCCAAAATGTCCACGTGCAGGCCGATGTTGGCAAAGAAGATGGGCACAAAGATGGAATAGACCATACGGTGGATGGTCTGGCGGTCCTTTTCGCTGATGTGTTTGGCTTCGCCGAGCACGATGCCGGCCAGGAAGAAGCCGAACAGGGAATGGATCCCGATCCGCAGGGTCAGGGCGCCGAACAGCATGCCCACGATCACGATGAAGGTCGTTTTGTAGCCGGTTTCCGGGCCGATCCGGGTATGGATCAGGGTCACCGCCTTATCCACCAATCTGCGGAAAACGGTCAGCGCCAGCCCGGCAAAGAGCAGGGTCAGGACGATCAGTTTGATCAGGAATCCGGTCTCCACGCTGCCCCGCGCGAAGATTCCCAGAATGATGGTAAACAGCACCCAGCCCACCACGTCGTTCATGGTGAGGGCCGAAACGATCAGGAAGCCCACATCGGTCTTGAGGATGCCCAGGTCCTGCAGGCCGCGGATCGCCACGGGCAGAGCGCTGATGGTCATGATCGAAGCGATGAAGAGGGCAAAGATGACCCTTTGGGAGGGGTCGATCAGGTAATGCGAGGGGATGAAATAGAAGGGGATGAAGCACACCGCCAGGGGTATGATCATATCGATGAAACTTAGGCGGAAAGCGCCTTTGCGCTGTTTCCAAACCCGGGAGAAATTGATCTCCAGGCCGGTCTCCATTAGCAAAAACAGGTTGCCAAACCAGGCCACCGTGCCCAGCATTGTCCACTGGATCGCGTTGTCCGGAAAGATCTTGCCCTGCAGGCCGGGCAGATAGCGGCCAAAGATCGCCGGACCCAGGATCAGCCCCACCAGGATGTCTCCGGTGATGGTTGGTTGCTTGATCCTCTCGAGGAAATAGCCCACAAGTTTGCAGGCGCCAAGCAGCAGCGCGAACTGCAGCAGGAAGATCAGCAAATGGTGTTCTGTAATTCCGTCCATCAATCCGCCTTTATGGATCTAATTTGGTCTTAACAGCAGGTTTATCCAGCCGAAAATGCATTTATCCTCAAATCGCGCGCTGAGTCAAGCAAAAAGTGCCGGAACCCCAAATCCGGCAGCTTGGGAAACCTGGCCTAAAAACCATTCCCGCGAGTTGGACCGCTCTATTCCTCACCCAGACTGAGGTTTTTCAGCCCGGTGAGGCTGATATCCTTGTCTTCGCTGTCCAGAAAGGCGATCCGGACCCGGTCTCCGCTTCCGCTCAGGGGCAGATAGCTGCTCAGGTTGCTGGTGGCGATGAAGATCTTGTCCGGTTTTTCCGCCAGGCTGAAATAGTAGTAGGTCCGTCCGTCCTTGATATCACTGCCAAAGCGGCTGATCGTTCCTTCCAGGTTGGTCTGGACATCGGCGCCTTCAGGAATGACCCCGATCCTGCTTCCGGCCAGCGCCATCTGGTAATTGTCCCGGGCGCTGCGCACGCTTTCGCCCACCCCCACCAGCGAAAAATCGCGCACCGAAACGAAGGCGAACATCTTCACCAGGCCCGCCCCGTCCTTGAGGGTCATGAAATAGGTCGGCCGGCCGTTCATGTTCACCAGGATGGGGAAGGTGGCGTTGTACTTGAAATTCTGCACCTTACCCTCGGCGGAGCGCATGGCGGCGATCTCTGTGGCGCCGGAAAGCAGGTAGAGATGGCTGCTTTTGTTGCGCGTGTCGGTGAGCGAAAAGCCCACCGTGCCTTCATCCGCGCCCACGCTGGAAAGCCCGGTGTAGAAATAGCTGCGCTGGTCGCGGCCGTAGATGACGTTGTAGCCGCGTGTCACCTCCAGCATGTCGCGTTTGCCAAAGAGCGTGTTCCAGAACCCGTGCACGTATTTTCCCCACCAGGAAAGCTGGGGGATCACGAAATAGGAAGGGTGAACGCGGTCCACCCAGGCCGGGATGTTCGAGTCGTCATAGCCGTTTTCGCCCTTCACAAGAGGATAAAAGCTGATCTTGCCGCTCTGGGCGTGAACGGTGATCAGTCCGGTGGCCTCCGAGCCGCTCACTCCGATCTTGTGGGTGAAGGTGGTGATGGTCCAGTGCGGCTCGCCATTGTCGTCCAGTTCAAAAGTGTCTCCAGCCAGGCCTTTTCCGGCAAAGCCATGGAAATAGAGGTGGCGGTAGAGGTCCTGTCCGAAGAAGGAATTGCGCTGATAGCGGAGGTTGATCGGCTTGCCGCCCAGTTCGCGGATGAAGGTGATGTCCTGGGGATTGGTGGCGGAAACCTTGATGTAGCCAGGAGTCCCGTCCTTGCGGTTGGCCAGCCATTTGTAAAACCCGCTGTGCAGCAAGGGCACCACCCAAAACAGTTTTCCCTCCACCATCTGGATCGTCGGATTGCCCAAAACGACCCGGCTGCCCAGGGCAAAATCCTCGCCCAGCTTCTTTTCCGCGAGGCTCGCGGCGAAGGAGGAATCGATGATCGGCACCTGGTCCAGATTCACCGGCGAAACCAGCTCTGAAAACTCCGTGCTCTCCACCCTGCCGATCAGGTTGCGGTATCTGCCCGGATTGAACATTCCCGAGGAAAAGAACGGCACCAGGATCAGCCAGGCGCCCAGGAATATGATGAACAGGTTCACGAAGGGCCGGATCCGGCGCAGGGCCAAGAGCGGCACCACGCAGATCATCAGGGGAACGATCCACACGGTGAAGCGCAAAGACAGCACCGGCCTCACGAAATACAGGATAAAAGCGGCAATCAGCAGGCAGAGCAGGATCGCCACCCAGAGGCGAAGCTTCAGTTTGGGCATTTTGATCGGTTGCACGACCTGAACTTTTGGTCTCAACATCTTTCCTCCCAACAGGGCAGATTTTCGTTCAATCTGAGCGCGGGCGCACATTTGTCAAGCAAAGAAATCGACCGGGCCTGTGGACAAACCCCGCCGCAGGTGGGGTGAAGGAATATAGGCGGCGGCTTCAGCCGTCGCATGGCAAAATGATGCCATCCATGTTTCATGACCCCGCCCCCTCTCCAAACTCAGATCAAATCTGAGTTTGGAGAGGGGGCGGGGTATTTTGTAAAATACCCATGAATTCCGTGAAAATCCGGGATAAATCCCGGGCCTATTGTCCTGCACCAGTTAAAATCAGTTCTTCAACAACTTGCGCCTTTTCGGGACAGGCTATGCCAATGAAATTGACGAGGAGTTGATCCCTGAAACCTCACATATGTTTTCCAAGACGGCGTCAGAATTCATATCTATCACAATAACAATATGTTATTTAAACATATTGTCAATATTCCGTCTCTATGCCTCCCCTTATCAATACGGTGTCAATACGGACTCATTACGGACAAAGTCCGTAATGAGTCCGTATTGACACCGTATTGATAAAAGGAGTGCCGTATGGAAAACTCAGAAAATGGAAAGCCCCAGGCGCAGGAAGAGGCGAAAATCCCGGGCCTCCAACAGGGATTTGCGTCCGGAGGCGGAGAAGTGCCAGCGCTTGAATTGATGGGACGCGGAGGCAAAGAGGGCAGTGTCTTCGGAACTGCAGATGCTGTAGTACTGGGGGCTGAATTCATCCTCCACGAGGAAGCTGCGCGGGCTTTGCCAGGTCAAAACCCCGGCCTTGAGGCGCAGTTTGCCCGGCTCATAAGCCAGGGCCAGGCTGGCCCGATAGGTGTTGTTGGTATAGTCGGAACGGTCTTCCAGGCTGTAGGAAAATTCCAGTTCCTGACGGAGCCGGGGCCGGAAATGATGCCGGGCCTGAAGCAGGAGGCGATGGTTGCGGGGCGAGGCCGAAACGTAGGTGGAGTCGATGAGGGAGATGATCTCGCGGTCGAAGTTGTAATAGCTCAGCTTGACCGAGTTTCCCGCGTCTCGCCAGGCCAAAGAGGCCAGCAGGCGGGAAAGCTGTTCCCCGCTGAACCCGGAGCCACTGTTCAGGCTGTAACGCAGTTGCAGAGTTGTTTTCAGGGGCAGGGCCAGCCTGAGGTCGGAGCTGTATTCCTCCCGGCCGTACGCGCGGTTGAGCAGGGCCGGGGAAAGGGCATAGGCAAACTGCCCTGCGGGCGGATTGCGGGCATAGCTGAAGGTTTGGGTAAAGCCTTTGAGCCGGAGATTCCAGGCCACCAGGCCGAAGGGGCCGCCTTCCGCCCAGGCCAGTTCTGCGTCCAGCCGGGTGAAGTCCAGATCGAGGGCGGAATAGAGGCTGGCAGCCCAGATCTGGCCGCGCTTTTCCTCATCCGCGAAGGGCCGGTCGTAATGCTGCCAATAGAGCAGGGCGGCGCTCTGAAAGTGCCGGGAGTCCAAGCCCGCGGTCGCGCCAAAGACGCTTTCCTGGGTGGTGCTCAGAATGCCAGAGCGGCTGGAAGGCAGGCTGATAATGGCTTCCCCGGAGAGCCGGGCATCGCGTTTCTGCATGGAGCCAAAGAGGCCGGCGCGCAGGGCCTTGTGATTGAACTTGGCCGCCGCGCCCAGGGGCGTGTAGGTTTCCGGGGAAAGGGGTTCGCGCAGGCTGAACAGGCTGTCGGAAGGGCTTCTGGAGCCGTTTCCGGTCACGATCCCGCGTCCGAAGCGGAAGCGGAAGGAACCCAGGACCGCTTCCCAGCGCCCGGTTTGCAGCCCGATCCGGAAGTTCATCCGGCTTTCCCCGTCGTCCCAATCGCGCTTGTAATTCACCAGCACGGATTCGTTTTCCAGGCTGTAGATGGCGCTGTGCAATGAATAGCGGCTTGTTTGGTTCAGATAGAGCCTGCTGTCCAGCTTCAGGGGCCGGCCCAGTTCAGCGAGGGTGTTGTAAAAGTCCTGCCAGGCCGAATCCGCCAAAGCGGGGGCGTCCAGTTCGATCAGGTCGTCAAAGCCCTGGGCCCCAGCGAGACAGGCTCCCAGCAGGAAGAGCAGAGCCGCGGCGAAGCGTTTCACCAGTTGAACCCAAGATCCAGGCTGTGCGAGAGGCTCAGCTCCGCGTGGGAGCGGACGGCATACATGAGCTCTCCGGACCGGTAGGTGAACTTCAGGCCGGCGCCGAAACGGGGCGGCGTGTTTTGCCAGGAAGCCTGGAGCAGAAAGGATTCGCCGATGGCGAAGGAGGTGGCGAAGCGAAAGCTATCAGCCCCGTGGAGCGCGTAAACATAGGATGAGGCGGCCTGGACCTGATCAACGACCCGGGTGCTGGCGCTGATATGCAGTTCCGCGTCCTCCTCGCCCAGATGCAAGAGCCGGATCTCGCTGCCGTACATCTCGCCCCGGTAGCTGAGGGCCAGGTTTCCCGTCCAGGTGTGGTAGCTGTGCTGGGTGCTGAATCTTTCGTAGATGAGGTGCTCGGAATAGCCCAGGCTCAGGTCTTGGTAATGGAAAGCCAGGCCCAGATGAACATCCTGCCAGCGATAGTCCCCCTGGTCCAGAAAAGCCCCGCCGGCGCTGATCAGCAAAGGCTTCAGGCGGGTGGCCGTGTTCAGTGAATAGACCCCGCAATCCGCTTCTCTGAAAGGAATGTGGGTGGAAAAGGCGATGCCGGCTTTGTTGATGGTGGGGGAAAGGGCCAGATCGCTGACGGACTGGGAGAGCAGGGTTATTCCGGAGAGCGCGTTGGCGGAGGCGGAATCCTCCGTGATCACCGCAGCAAGGGATGCCGCGAGGAGGCCAAAACACAGGCAGAGAAAAGCTTTCATTGGCATCCTTCCTCCTCTTGGCAGGATCGGGGCTAATATTTACAGGTCAGACGAGGCGTTCCTCAGTTTCCGGATCGAAGAAATGCGCCCGCGTCATGTCCAGGCTGATCTTCAGTTCCTGCCCCATCTTGGGCAGTTCCTTGGGATCGAGGCGGGCCGTAAAGCTGTATTTCGGGGTGGTCAGGATCACGTGGTATTCGTTGCCCAGGGGCTCCACGATGTCGCAGATGGTGTTGAAGCTCTGGGGGAAATCGGCCATGGAATCGAACCTGGCGTCGTAGATGTCCTCGGGGCGGATGCCCAGGATGACTGGTTTTCCCAGGTATGGTGACAACACTTGATTGTGTTCTTTATGGACCTTGACGCTGAAATCCCCGCTGTCAAAGACAAGGTCGTTCCCGCTGCCGCTGAGTTTGCCTTCGACCATGTTGATCGCGGGGGAGCCGATGAAGCCTGCCACAAAGACGTTGGCGGGATCGTTGTAGATGTTCAGGGGAGTGTCGATCTGGTGGATGACGCCGTCTTTCATCACCACGATGCGGTCCGCCATGGTCATCGCCTCCACCTGGTCGTGGGTGACGTAGATCATCGTGTTCTCAAGCTGTTTGTGCAGTTTCACGATCTCAGCGCGCATGGCCACGCGGAGCTTGGCATCCAGGTTGGAAAGGGGTTCGTCGAAAAGGAAGACCTTGGGATTACGGACAATGGCGCGGCCGAGGGCAACGCGCTGGCGCTGGCCTCCGGAAAGCTGCCCCGGCTTGCGTTTGAGCAGGCTTTCGATACCCAGCAGCTCGGCTGATCTCTGCACCTTGGTCTTGATCTCCGGCTTGGTTTCGCCCCTCAGCTTGAGCGCGAAGGCCATGTTGTCGAAAACCGTCATGTGCGGATAGAGCGCGTAGTTCTGGAAGACCATGGCGATGTCGCGATCCTTGGGGGGCACGTTGTTCACGAGCTTGTCCCCGATCCAGATGTCGCCGCTGGAGATCTCCTCCAGTCCCGCGATCATGCGCAGGATGGTGCTTTTGCCGCAGCCCGAGGGGCCCACGAGCACCATGAATTCCTTGTCCTCGGCTTCGAAGGACACGTCCTTGACGGCGTGGACGGTGTTGTCATAATACTTGTTCAGGTTTTTCACAACGATCTTGGCCATGAATCACTCCTTTGCAGAAATACAATATTGGGGCGCGCTTTGCTGTCAAGCCGGAATTTCAGCTTTCGTGCCCCACCACCATGTTGCGGCCCGTGTTTTTGGCGATGTAGAGTGCCGCGTCGGTCTTTTCGATGCAGGCGGAAAGCTGTTTTTCCGTGAGGCAGGGCACGACTTCGCAGCTTACCCCGATGCTCACGGTGATGCGGATCGTCTTGCCCTTGAAGGTGAATTTATGGGCCTGCACGCGGTGGCGCAGTTCCTCCATCAGGTGCATGAAATGCTCGCGCCGGGTGTCAAAAAAGATGAGCAGGAATTCCTCGCCGCCATATCTGACGATCACGTCGCTCTTGCGGAACGAACCTGTGAGCAGCTGGGCCAGTTCCTTGAGCACCTTGTCTCCGGCGATGTGGCCATGTTCATCGTTGACCCGCTTGAACAGGTCGATATCCAGCATGGCAAAGCAGACTGGCACCTTGTGGCGTGAGGCGAGCTGGAACATGTGATAAAGGTTGTTAGCCAGGAAGCGCCGGTTACGCAGTCCGGTAAGGTTGTCCGTGATGGATAGCTCCTCCACCTGGTGGTAGAGTTCCCGGATCGTTTCATAGTTCGCGTGCAGGGTTTCCACATAGGCGTTGTTCTGCAAGCTCATCTGGCTGCCCAGTTCGATCACCCAGCGTTCCAGATGCGGCATGGTGGAAACGAACTGCCCCGAGCCCTGGTTTTCGCGCAAAAACTGGGAAAGCCCCTGCAGATAGGCCCAGCTTTTGTGCATGAAATAGTTGGAATGCTGGTAGTAGCGGATGGATTTCTGCATGCTGAGCTTCATCCCGGAGTAGTAGTTGCCGGCGAAGAAATGCAGCAGTTGCATCTGCTGGACGGTCAGCAGCGCTGTGGGATGGCGGAAGAGCAGGCGCGCGTACTGCATTTTCTCGTCGGGGCTGATCAGCTTGTTTTCCAAGGTAAAAAGAGCGTAGAGCAGGTTGGCGGAGAGCAGGTTGCCGCCATGCCTGGATCCGGGGCCAAACTTGAGCAGCAGGGCTTTTTTGGCCGAGCTTTCCCGGCCCCAGTGCAGGACCGTGATCCACCTCAAAACTACGTAGAGCGCGCCTTCGGGGCCGTCCAACTGATAAAGGTCGCTCACCAGGCCCAGCCACAGTGAGGTGAACCGCAGGCGTTTGCCCCGATGCTGGAGGATCCTGGCTTGCGAGACCTGATACATGACGTGAAGCTGGGGATGGGAAATGGAGACCCGCGGTTCCAGAGAGCCCGCAAGCTGCCGGGCGGCTTCGAAATCCTCCATCTTGGCCAGCAGGTACAGCAATTCCAGCTGCCGGAACAGTTCCACCTGCATTTCCGTGGGAGCGGGTTCGCTGCCGAATACGTCTTGCAACACGGATTTGAAGCGGGGCGAAGCGTCCAGGGGAAGGTGTTTTAAAGCCTCAAAAAAGTACAGGAACATCGATGGCTGGCCGTTTTTCAGGCCGCGCAGGATGAGGATCAGTTGTTCCAGGACATTGGAACTGATGGCCCGCAGAGAGCGTAAAGACGGCTCGTCACCTGATTCCGGGGCGGCTTCGGAAAGCAGCATGGAGACCAGGTAGTCGCGCTGGTTGCCATGGCTCTCCAAGATGGATACCAGCATCTCGCGCAGGCGCTTGCGCTGCCTGGCTGTCAGCGGCTTGATCGCTTCCGGTTCCGGCCTTTCCCTCATCTTCGTCCTCTTGTCTGTCAGCGCGTTAAACTAAAACTTGACCTGGCCCGCCTATTTCTTCTTGGCCTCGAGAGAGTCTGCCTGGGCCGGCTTGAAGCGGTAGACCACCTCGTCCGGCTTGATCAGGCCGTGCTCCTCGCGGGCCACTTCCTCCGCCGCGTCCGGATCGCTTTTCAGGCGGGCGTTTTGCCGGGCGATGCTGTCGTTCTCGGCTTGCAGGGCTTCGGTTTGGGCCCGGTTCAGTTCGTTCTTGCGCTGGTTTTTCATCACTTTCAAAAAACTGTTCGGCCCCCAGAGCAGGATCCAACTCAGCAGGAAGATCAATACCGCCAGGAAGGCCAGGTTGGCCAGTTTCTTGTTTTTGGGTTCCTGTCTTTTCATTTGGGCGCCATCCTTGCCAGCAGTGATTGCTGGATATCTATGGCCCGGTGCGGGCACATCTCGTGGCAACACATGCAGTTGATGCAGATGTTTGGGTTGATCTTGGGATACCCGGTCCGGGGGGCCGGCACGATCGCCTGCACGGGGCAGCTTTGCTCGCAGATCCCGCAGTTTTTGCAGAGCGGGCTGATCACCGGGCGTTTGTAATAGACTCGGGCAAAGGCGTGCCGCGCCACTCCGGGTATAAGTTTGAGCAGGTCCTTGCTAAGTTTCACCATCCGGATGTCCACGTCCGGAAGAGTGAAATCCCGGAAGCTGGTGGGCACGGTTATGCGCGAGATCAACTGTCCGTCGGCATGCAGGGCCGGAAGGAGGTAGGGAACGTCGGCCGGCCCGAACCCCATCAGTTTGGCAGCGACGTAATCCAGGCTGGATATGGATTTGGAGCCCAGCAGCAGGCCAAAATCGCGCACCCGGCCGCCTGAGGGCCCGATCCCGTCCATGCCGGTGATCCCGTCGATGAAGCTGTAGCTGATCTTCGCTTTGGTGAGTTGATACAGGGCCACCAGAAGCCGGGAAAAATCCCGGGAATTGGGATAGAGGCGGTGATAATCGGTCTTGACCAGGCCCGGCATCAGGCCGTAGAGGTTTTTCAGGGCCCCGGTGAACGCCACCAGGCCGTGGGTCTTGTATTTGGCAACGTTGATCACGATCCCGCATTGCCAAAAGACCTCGGAGACCTTCAGCTTCATGCCGTCATGCTCCAGTTCGCGGAAACCGGCGGTGGAAAGGTTCACCAGCTTGATCGGATAACGCTCCGCCAGATCCAGCATCCCGCAGGTCTCCCAGACCGTCTCGGCATTCACGGTGCCGCCCGGGCTGTCTCCGATCCAAACTTCCTTGCCCCGGTCCAGCCAATGGCGCACCAATGCTTCCATCAAGGCTGGATGCGTGGTCACGGCACGTTCCGGAGGAAAGGCACCCAGCAGGTTGGGTTTCAGCAGCACCCGTTTGGAACGGCGGATCCTGGAGCCGTTTGCGTGGGCCAGAAAATCGTCCACTGCTGCTTCCAGGAGCGGCAGCTCGTAGCTTTCGACCTTGCGGATCTGTACTTTGCTCATCTAATCGAAAAAGAGGAAGTTTTTCTTCCTGAAGGCGCTGAAATACAGGTCCAGAGAGGCGTTGACCTGCGCGATCGGCGCCCGGCCCGCCACGTCCATCAAAAATCCCAGGTTGATCCGCGCGTCGCGGCCATGCCAGGTCATGCCCAGGGTCAGGATGTGCTGGGTGTTTTTTTCCACCTTGCCGCCTGCCAAAACGTCGTTCCACCAGATGGAGAGGGTGTCCGAAGCGGCGTCCGGCAGCTTGTAATGGCCGTGCCAGATCTCCGGATGGTAGATGTAGCCGGCCCGGTAGGTGAATTTGCGCACCGTCGTTTCGGCCCCCAGCTTGAGGGTGTAGCGATCGATGTATTTGTCGCTGAGGGTGCTGGTCTGTTCATAATCGAGTTCCGCGGCAAAGCTGGAACTGTCTGTCTTATAAGCCCCTCCGGCCGCCAGGTTGAGCGGCAGATGGGTGTCGTATTGCGCGAATTTGAGGTCCCAGGAGGCATTTTGCCGCGGAATCGCGCTGAGCCCGACATTGAAAGAATCACCGGTGTAAAGCAGCCCCAGTTGCGGGCGCAGGAGATATTTGCTGTCGTTTATCCGCTCAAAGCTTCGCAGGAAGGTGACATCCCCGATCCGGTAGATCTGGTTGTGCAGGTTCAGCCCAACGTGGAAGCGCTCTGTGTGCCAGGCCGCGTTGGCGGTGAACTGGTGCAGGTAGAAAGAGGGATAGCGCGAGAGCAGATAGGCCCCCATGTTCATTTCCACGGAAAAATCATCCACCCGGATGGTCTTGGGCATGGCATAGAGCAGGGCGTAAGTGAATCTCTGGCTGATACTTCCACCGCCTCCCACGATACCCAGCGGCACCGGCGAGGTCATCCTGTCCTCCGGCGTCATGGTGATCCCGGTGAGGGTGTCGTGCTCGGCGTAAAATTTGGCATCCACCGGTGGTTTGACCAGCATTTCGATATGCAGGGTGGCTTTGTCCGGAACGTATCCGGCCGGGTTGAGCAGCACGTTGTCGATCCCGCCGGGAACCGAAACGCCCGTGTAGCCGCGCCCCATGGCGCTGGTGGAGACGTAGTTGCGGGTGAAGCTGTCGAAGATGGGATTAACGTAATGGGGCAGGGGAAAATCAAGGCTGTCAGCGCTTTGCGCGGCCAGCCCCACAACCGCTGGCAGGAACGCCAGAATAAGGATCCATCTCATGTGTAAAACCTCTCTATCTCATTTAACAACAATTGTTTGATTGCGGTCTTTGCCCACCGATACCAGCTCGATCGGCAGTTCCAACAAGTCCTGGATCGCCTCCAGATAGTCGAGCGCGGCCTGGGGCAGGTCATCCAGTTTGCGTGCGCCGCCCAGATCGTCCTCCCAGCCAGGCAGGGTCAGGTATTCCGGCTCCACAGCGGCCAGTTCCAAAGGATGGGTGGGAAATCCGGCGATCCGGTTCGGCCCGTTCCAATAACCGGTGCAGATCTTCAGTTCCGGGAGGCCGCTCAAAACGTCCAGCAGCGTGAGCGCCAGAGCGTCGATGCCATTGACGGAGGCGGTGTATTTACCCGCCACCGCGTCGAACCAGCCGATGCGCCTGGGCCTGCCGGTCGTGGCGCCGAATTCGTTTCCGGCAACGCGGATCCGTTCGGCCGTGGCGTCGAAAAGCTCGGTGGGAAAAGGCCCTTCGCCCACCCGGGTGGCGTAGGCTTTGTAGACTCCCAAAACCTTGTCCAGCCAGCGGGGCGGAAAACCGGTGCCCACGCTCACTCCGCCGGAGATCGTAAAAGACGAGGTCACATAGGGATAGGTGCCAAAACCCAGGTCCAGGAGGCTGCCCTGGGCCCCTTCAAAGAGGATGAACTGGCCCTGCTTGTACCACTCCCGCAGCAGACTATCCACTTGAGCGACAAAGGGTTTGAAAAAATCCCAGGCCTCGGCCAGGGAAGCGAGTTCCCGTTCCAATTCGCTCTCTGAAATCGCTCTGCCATGAAATTTGTAAAGCCCGGTCAGGCGCTGCTTCAGCCAGTCCGGATGCTTCAGGTCGCCGATCCTCAGCCCGCAGCGCGCCGTCTGATCCGCATAGGCGGGCCCGATGCCCTTGCCCGTCGTGCCGATCTTGCTGGCCCCCAAACCCTCTTCAATACTGCTGTCCAGCTCTTTGTGCAGCGGCAGGACCAGGCCCGCCCGCTCGTCCATGAACAGCCGTCCGGAAAACTTAATTCCCTGCTGCATCAGGGCTTGCATTTCCTCCCGCAGGCCATAGGGATCGATCACGGTCCCGGCCCCGATCACGCATTTGGTCTTGGGATAAAGGATGCCCGAGGGAACGCTGTGGAAAACATATTTGAAGCCTTCCGAGACGATCGTGTGGCCGGCATTCGCGCCGCCCTGGAAACGCACAACGACATCGGCGTCCACGCCCAGCCAATCGACGATCTTGGCCTTGGCCTCGTCGCCCCACAAACATCCCAATACCGCGAGTGAACTCATTTCACACTCCCTAAAATTCGTAAAAGTCATTATTTTGTCCTCTTCCTTTCCTGTCAAATGATTTCTTGGTTGAGCCACTCCGGACAGGAATATTCCCGGTGATACCACCGGTCAGAATTCTCGTTTTTTAGCCTCTGGCTCCCCTTATCAATACGGTGTCAATACGGACTCATTACGGACAAAGTCCGTATTGAGTCCGTATTGACACCGTATTGATAAGGGGGGCGGTGGGTTGGAAATTCGTTTTTTTGGGGGTGGGGCCAGGAAAGAAACAAGTTCGAAAGGTCGCTAATGACGGCAATACGCTCCTTATCCCGCAAATCCGCTACGCTCTTTGCGGGCTTTTGCCACTCCAGACCGTGCTATTGCACTGCCGGTTTGTGTTTAATTGAGCAGGATGAGTTTCCGGGTCAGGCTACGGCTTCCGCTGTGCAGTTTAAGCAGGTAAATTCCTGCCGCGCAGGGATTAGCGTTGCTGTCGCGTCCGTCCCAGATCCGGGCCTGCTGTCCCGCCGCCAGGTCTTCGTCGATTAGTTCGCGCACCATCTGGCCCCGCAGGTTGTAGATCTTCAAGCTGGTCTGTCCCGGATCTTTGAGGGTAAAGCTCAGCAACACCCTGCCGCGGAAGGGGTTGGGAAAGGCGGTCAGACCCAATTGGAAGGGCGGGATCTGGTAGGATGGTTCGGGCGGATGATCCAGGCTGGCAAGCAGGGTCTCGCTTTCCAGGTAAACCTCGCTGGGGCCGGGATTGTAGACCGCGGCGACCTTGACCTGATACCAAATCTGCGGATCGAGGTCCCAGAGATGGAAAGACCGCGCGGAGCCTGGAAGGGCCTGCGTTCGCCATTCTGCGGCCGGTGCGTCGAAGGGCTTGTATATCACCTCAAAGCGCGCCGGATCGGTGTAGGAATGCCAGTCCACTTTGGCCACCTGGCCGTCCAGGGCGGCAAAGCCGCTTAAGTAAGGTATGCAGGTCAAATCTGCGCTGGGGTCGATCTGCAGGCCGCCGGCGAGGAAATTCTCGATGGCCAGGGATCGTGCTTTGAGGTCATCGATGCCATCGCCAACAAAGAGCACGCTGTAAAAGCTGAAGCTGGCCCCGGGCGTCATATGCAGCCTGTTTTCCGGGTCCGGATCGGCCTCTGTGGGCTGGCTGGAATATAGCGTGTGCAAAAATCTGGTGTCGTTTGGTTGTGGCTGCTCGTATTCCCACATCCCTTCCTCCTCCGGGCGCAGGGGCTGGAATTTGGTGGGATTGGGATTGCGGCCCGTCATCAGCCAATGTTTCTCGTTGGCGGTGCGGCGGGGCGCGAAATTGAAGGAAAGCGGGTTGGAGTCGCCCGGGCCGTCCCCGACCCGCCAATACCAGCAGTGGCGGCGCGCGGCCAGTTCCGGCAGCACGATCTTGTGGGCCAGCCAATTGGGGCTGAGGCCGCCATCCCCGTCGGCATCGCGAGTGTAGGCAAATTCGTAGCCGGGGCCTTTAACATAGCCGCTCACGTCGTCGCTCGCGCCCTGAATCCCCATCCCGCCGGGGATAACGTCTCCATCGACATATTCGGCGATGGCCAGATCGAAGAGCGTGTCGCGCTCGCTGGTATTGATGAGGGTGTATTTGAAGATGACCATTTTATCGTGATTTTGCAGGTTCCAGGCATAACTTTCACGGTGGATTGCCAGCCCGAGGGGATAATGGGTGTTT
Organism: Candidatus Syntrophosphaera sp.; assembly: GCA_019429425.1. NCBI lineage: Bacteria > Pseudomonadati > Candidatus Cloacimonadota > Cloacimonadia (SeqCode) > Cloacimonadales (SeqCode) > Cloacimonadaceae (SeqCode) > Candidatus Syntrophosphaera > Candidatus Syntrophosphaera sp. The sequence goes on along the minus strand of JAHYIU010000015.1, from coordinate 12,408 downwards.
AGAGCATGGCTGGATCCGAGGTCGCGGTCTCCCACAGTGCCGAAGGGGCAGAAGTCGTAAAAATAGGCCGAAAGGGTCTCAAAGCCAGGCGTGGCGAAGGATCCAGGCTGGGGATCGCTGAAGCAGTAGTTTCCCAGCGGATCGGGGAAGGCAAATTCCCGGGGCGCGGGATAGCCCAGAATGCTTTTCAGGACGAGGTCCCGGGCATTGTATTGGTTGTAAAGGTCTGCGGCTTCAGCATTTCCAGCCAGCAAGGGATTATGGGCAGGCAGCAGTTCGTAGAGATCCATGTCCCCATCGAAACCCACGCTGGTGAGGGTGTCCAAAACCGCCTTCAGGCCTGGATTCCAGTCCGGGGCGCCTTCGTGGGTGGTTCCACTGCTGTCCGCGGAGGGATTTTGGGCAAGCCAGAAGAGCCTGCGGCCCTCTGCATCGCGGCGCTGCAGTTTGGCGGAGACCCACAAGGAGCTGACATAGAGAAGCTGGTCCTCGTTCTGGCTGGGATAGAAGAGTTCCCTGCAGTTGCCGTAATTGCTGGTTTGCAGGCGGATGTTTCCGGCGCTGTGATTTTCATTGGAAAGGGCGCGGAAGGAGCTTTCCAGGTCTGCGGGCAGGGCAGCCAGGAGCGCGCAACTGACTGCCAAGATTAGTGTTAGTAGGTTTTTCATGTCAACCGTTCCAGATCATAATTGCGTTGATTATCTGCCAGAGCGCTGCCTGGGCGTCATCCGGCTCCATGTAGGAGAGGGGAAAGCCGAAAAGCACAGCTGTGGCATCATTCTGCGTGTGTTCATAAACAACGTATTTCGAGGAATAGAGGTCATACTGGTCCTGGGAGGGGGGCTGGACCGGTGCGTCGACCGGTTTGCAGCCGAAACTGTAGGAAAAATCCAGACCGGAGCCGGGATTGAAATAGGTCACGGTGCCCAGACCGCCGTAATTCCGGACCAGCGGATTGAAGGCATTGCCGATCATCAGGTTGATGTCCGGCAGAGTGTACATGCCCTCGGCCCGGACGAAGAAAGGCCGGGTCGCCAGGGACGCGGACAAAGCTCCGTAGTCCGCCGTGCCGGTGATCCCCAGCCTCTGGGCAAGGAAGCCCGAGGCATTGAGGCGCAGGGCTTCGAAGTTGTTGTATAGCTGGCTGCTGTGGCTGATTACCAGCTTTCCCTGATGGGCCAGCCAGATCTCCAGAGCGTCCGCGTTCAGGCCCAGCGTGCCCGCGTGGCTGGGATTGTCCGAATGCCAGACCACCACCAGGTAGTTCTGGAGCAGGACCGGAGAGACGGTGACGGGGTATCCGGTTTCGGTCTGGGCCTGAGCGAGGTCCACTCCGCCGGGGATAAAGTCCAGGTCGCAGATGTTATCATAGAATGCGTTCACATAATCCGCCGGGGCCAGGGAGGAGTGGTCAAAAGTGTCATCCACAATCAAAAGCCCGGTGCGCTGCTGGGCCGGCACGAAAGGCTCAAGGCGGATGTTCACGGAGGCCGGATCGCTGATGGCGCCTTGCAGATCAACCGCGCAGACCTCGAACAGGTGATCCCCGTCTGCCAGTCCGGTAAGGATGCAGGACTTGGCCGCGGAGTTGAGATTTTGCACCCGGAGCCAGCTTTTGCCGCCATGGCTTATCTGGACCGGTGCGACGAACTGGCCGAGGGCAGGAAAAGGCGCGCCATCCAAGCGCAGGTCGAAAGCCGCCACCTGGCTGTGGTAATTGGCGCCGGTGTCTGCATCCAGGCAGATGTTGACCTCTTTTTCGAAAGGACCGCCTTCCCAAGGCCCTCCGGGCCAGGGAGGATTGGGTGCCTGAAACTGGCCCCGGAAGCCCCATTGCAGGTGCAGCCTGAGATCGGGTGAATTGATGGCCTCGTATCCGCTGTCCGTGGTCCACAGATTGCGGTTGGTTCGGCTGTCCGTGGAAGGGATGAGTTCATGGCCGGCAAGGGGATCGTTGTGCGAAACGCTGTAATGGTAAGAACCCAGGGCGGCCAGGGTCTGGGGAAAGATCACGGCTTGGGGGCGAAAGCCTGACCGGACGCGGAAATATACGCTTTGGCGGGCCGCTTCCTCGATTCCCAGGCGGCTCACCACATAGCACTCGAACTGGGTGTACTGGCCCGCAGCGTTGGCCGCGAGAGGCGGATCGCTGGATGCATTCAGCCGCACGCGGCGCAGGTCCGCCATTTCCAGGGAGCTGTGCCACTGGCCTTCCGAAACCGTATCCAGGACCTCATCCAGGATGTTGACGCGAAACATGAATTGACCAGCGTAGAGGCCCTCCACATATATGTCGCCGATCACTTCACGCAGCCAGAATTCGATACCTGAGCCGGTCTCGTCCCCGTTTTGAAAATCGACCGCTATCCGGCTGCCGATCAGGCGTCCGCTTCTCAAGGCGGAACTGCGGGTCTCGATGGCTCCGGAGGCAGATCTGATGCGCGCTTCGGCATGGATGACCAGATTGGAGATCTTGCCCTGGGCTGAAACATGGTCGAAGGAAAGAGAGCTTTGGCTGGTCCAGAGGCCGCGATGCGCTCCAGGCCGGTTTAAGGGGATGGAGGGATCTGAGCCGGGGACGCGGAACCAGAGCCAGCCTTGCCCGTCAGCCCAGGTGCCCGGCAAAGGCTCTCCGGTAAAGGTTTCCAGCCGCCAGGAAAAGAGTTCTCCGCCGTCTTCTATCCGGGGAATGGAAATGGTCTGACGGTAAATGTATTCCCCGTCCGGAAGGGGGATCTTCTCCTCCGCGAAATCCAGCTCCGCGGCGGGATGGGCCGGGGCCGTGGGTCCGCTTTTAACGCAGGAAACCAGCATTGCCAGCAGAACCAGGGTCTCGGTGATATGTAACAATCTGTTCATAACACCTCCACGCACAAGGACTTGTCTCTTAGCTTAACAAATAAAACTTCCCTTGATTTTTGTCAAGATAAATCCAAACTATTTTGGAATGCTTGCTGCCAGGGGCAAGTACTGGCTTCTGGGCCTCCGGCAAAATAATCTCTTGACATATTCGGGATTTTTCAGCGTCATGATTTACAACAAAAATGCCCCAGGCTCTCTGGAGCGCTGGAAAGAGGAAGCGATACATGGAGCAATGCACAGTACGCCTCAGAGTGGCGAACATCACGGACATCGGCAGAAATCCGGCCCGGACCAAGAATGAGGATTTTTACGGATACTACGAAGGCGATTACGGGCATCTTTTCCTCGTTTGCGACGGAATGGGGGGCCATGAGGGCGGCGAGATCGCGTCCCGCGTGGCCGTGGAAAGCATCCGCAAATACTTTGAGACCAGTTACATCCCGGGCGAGGAACTCAAAACCATCTCCCAAAGCGTGGAATTTGCCCAAGGCAAGATCCTGGAAGCCGCGCAGCACGATCCCGATCTGGCGGACATGGGCACCACCCTGGTCCTGATGTTGATCAAGGGGGCCCAGTATTGGCAGGCGCATGTCGGCGACAGCAGGATCTACCTCAGCCGCGGCGGGGCTTTGCTGCAGCTCACGAAGGACCACTCCGAGGTCCAGATGATGCTGGAAAGCGGCGTCATCACCCGCGAACAGGCCTCCACCCATCCGCGCCGCAATTTCATCACCAAGTCCCTCGGACACAGCAGCTTTGAGCCGGACATCGCCGGGCCGCGGGTCCTGCAGCAGGACGACGTATTCCTGCTCTGCAGCGACGGGCTCACCCAGTATATAAAGGACGACGAATTGCTCCAGCAGATGGAGGAAGAGCCCTCCATAGCTTGCCACAACCTGGTAGACATAGCCAATCAGCGCGGGGGGGATGACAACATCACCGTCCAAATCGTGCATGTTCAGCAGTGCACAACTTTTTCGCTCAGGCAGGAAGTCCCCGCCCCTCCGAAAAAGAAATTCTCCCCCTCGCTGGCCATGATCGCCACGATCGTGGTCTTTTTGGGCGCCGTTATCTGGTACTCGCTATCTTTGACCAAGGTGCCGGAACAGCAGGCGACCGAGCTCCAGGCCCCCAAGCCCAAGAAGGAAAAGAAGAGAAAGGCTTCGACCCGGGTTATGGGCGACACACAACTGCAGACCCTGGAACAGGCGATCGGACAGAGGCTTGCGGCCCGGGACGCCGATCCGGCCTATCAGGAATACTTTGCCAAGATCGCCAGCCATCCCGGCCAGGCCCAAAACCTGAAATTCATCACCAATCCCCAGGGCAAACAGATGGCCTATATCCTCCCCAGGCACACCATCTATCTGGCCTTCAACCAGTTGCAGGACAAGGGCGGCTACAATATGAAGGCCGACGAGATCCAGGCCCTGATCGCCCTCGCTCTGGTCAGATCGGAGGTGGAATCCGGCCTTGAGGAGGAAAACTGGCAAACCGAACTTTTTGCCCCCGGCACCGCAGCAGTCGATGAGCAGACCTATAACGCGGCCCGGGAACTCTACCGGAAATACGATCCAGAGAACGCCGCGGTCCTCTTCGCAAGCGACAGGCGCTTTGGCAAATACCGCAACCTGATCAAGCTGGGGGAATACAATCTCAGCCTGGACATGCCCCGTAAGTAATTGCTCGGTATCATCATCGCTGGGCAGAGGCTTCGGAAAGGCACTTTCCATGAGGGTCGTGAGACAAAACTAAGTTCCTCAAAGGAGCACAAGATGAAGCAAGTTTTTTGGAAGACGGCATGGGTGGTAGCCTGGATGCTAGTCCTATCCTCGCTTTTTGCCCAAACCGTTCCGGAGCAGATCGACCCCTACACTTTTGATCCGCTGTCCGCCTCAAACTCCGCCAATTACGGCATCCAGGCATCCGAGGCCTATGCCAAAGGCGAATATGAAACCGCTGCCAGATATTATCTGGCCCATCTGCAAAACCGCCCGGACGATTCTATTACCTGGTACAACCTGGCCTGTTGTTTCGGTCTGCTGGAGATGCCCGATCTGGCGGCCAAATACCTCCTGCAGTCATACAAAGCCGGCTACACGAACCTGGAGCACATTACCCGGGACCCGGATTTTGACAAGGTCCGCGAGACCGGATCTTTCAGCGCGGCCATGGATTCGCTGCAGGTATGGGCCGAGCGCAAGGCCAGATACGAAGGCCGGGAGCAATATCTTGCCTCTCGCCACCTTCTACCCTACCGGCTGCATCTCCCCGTAAATTACGACCCGGAGAAGACTTACCCCCTGCTGATCGGCCTGCACGGCTATGGCGACAAGGCCTCCGCTTTCAGCCGGCTCTGGCGCCATCTGGAGGATGAGGAGGTGATCTTTGTGGTTCCGGAAGCCCCTTATCCCTTTACGGAAGGGCAGATCGGCTTCAGTTGGCAGCCTCCCATAGATTACACGAGCCCGGAAGCCCAATTGGCATATAAGCTGCTTACAGACTATATTTTTACCCTCCAGGAACAGGTCTCAAGCGAGTACAATGTCGGCCAGACCTGGATCCTGGGCTTTTCCCAAGGCGCTTATATGGGCTATTTGCTGGCCCTGCAAAACTCCGCGCGCCTCGACGGGCTGGTCGCCTGTGGCGGAGGATTGTACCCAGGCGTTATAACTGACGCTGATTTCGCCGCGGCCAGGGATCTGAAGATCATCATCAGCCATGGAAAGCAGGACCAGGTGGTCCGGTTCGCGGAAGCGGAAAATGCCCGCAGGATCCTGCAGGAAAGAGAGTTCACCAATGTCCGCTGGGATGAATTTGACGGCGGGCACAGCGTTTCCCGGACCGCGATCCAGGCCTGGCTGGAGTGGAGAGAATGACGGGCGACCCAGTATTCTTCGTAAACGCTTTCACGGTGGGCTTTTACCAGGGCAACGTGGCCGCCGTGGTGAAGCTGGAAGACTATCCCGCGAACGCCAGGCTGCTGGCCCTGGCCCGGGAATTCGGCTGGAGCGAGACCGCCTTCCTCAAACGTATGGCGCGCAATGAATACCAGATCCGCTGGTTCACCCCGGAAGTGGAGGTCCCGCTCTGCGGCCATGCCACTTTGGCCTCGGCGCAATGCCTGTTCGCGGGGGAGGAGGCGAATCTGGAAGAGATCCGTTTCCAAAGCCGCTCCGGAGTGCTCAGTGCCAGGAAAAAAGGTGCCAGCATCGAGCTGGATTTTCCTGCCGACCCGCCCCATCTGGCAACGGCGGAAAAGGCTGTACTGCAGGCGCTTGGCCCTGCTTATCCGAGCGAGGCCCTGCTGGCCCCGGCCACCCGCAACCTGGTCGTGGTCTATCCCGCTCCGGAACTGGTGCTGGCGCTTAGGCCGGATTTCGCAACCCTGGCCGGCCTCGAGGAAGCGCCCTATTTTGGCATTGCTGCAACAGCCCGGGGAAACGATCAGGACTACATCTGCCGCTATTTCGCGCCCCGGGAGGGGATCAATGAGGATCCCGTGACCGGTTCCGCGCAAACCTTCCTGGCACCCTACTGGGCCGAAAAGCTTCAAAAGAAGGTCCTGAGGGGATTCCAGGCTTCCGCGCGGGGCGGCTCTTTCGAAGTGGAGGTCCGCCAGGAGCGGGTCCTGATCCGCGGCCGGGCCTTGATCTGGCTGGAAGGGCAAATATCACCTAAGTGGAGGATCTAAAGATGAAGAAACTATTCCTATTAATCACCATGTTTATGCTGGCCCTGTCGCTTCTGGCCAGTCCAGCCGGCTGGAGCGAACTGCAAAGGGACCTGGGCATCCAGGCCGCCCAATTCAAAGATTCGCAGGAACACCAGGTTCTGCGCGCAAGAGATACCCGCACTTACCAAGTCGGCGACACCGCAACCTTCTGGAAATGGAACCTTTCCGTGATGCCGCCGCTCTGGGTTCAGACCCCCGCGACCTGCCGGGCCGTGGGAGACCTTTGCTACGTGTTTGTGGCCGATTCTGAATGGAACGTCCACATGGACCAGTCGGACGTGGATACGGTGATGTTTCGTCTGGAGGAAAGCACGGTCAATGATCCCACCCAGGGCTTGATCGAAATGGACATCGAGCTGTTCGGCCCGCTCCCGGACGAGCTGGACAACGATCCACGGCTGATCGTGTTCTACTCCGCGCTCGGATCCTTTCAGGGGAGCGCTTTTGACGGCTATTTCAGCCCCTACAACCAAGTCACCGAAGCCCAGGCCCAGCAGATGAACCCGCCCGGGCACAGCAACGAATGTGAAATGATCTACATGACCTGTTATCCGCTCGATCCGGTTGCCCCGGTGCGGCTTTCCGTGCTGGCCCACGAACTGCAGCACCTGATCCACTGGGGCCAGGACGCCAACGAGGAAACCTGGCTCAATGAAGGCTGCTCCGAACTTGCCATGGTGGCCTACGGAGTGCCGGACCCCATCACCGGCTTTCCCTCCAATCCGGACAACAGCCTCATCGCCTGGAACCAAACTTTCGCGGACTACGTCAAGGTGATGCTGTTCTTCACCTATCTGCAGGAGCATTACGACGCGACCGGACTGATCCGGGACCTGGTGGCCGATCCCGCGAACGGCCTGGTTTCGCTGAACCAGCAACTCGCGATCCACCATCCGGACCTGGGTTTTCCAGAACTTTTCACCAACTGGAACATTGCCAATATGCTGGACGCGGAGACACCCGGAAACGGGCTCTACAATTATACCCAGCTTGATCTGCCCCAGTTCGCGACCACCAATCTGAACGCCAATCCCTATCCCTCCAACCAGGCCATCCAGCCCTACGCCGCGGATTATCTGGCCTACACTTTCAGCAGCGAGCCCTTTGGCAGGGTCATGTCTTCAAACATCGACCTGCGCCTGACCGCTCTGTTCTTCGACCCTCTGGGCTTTTGCACGGAACTGATCGATCTGGGAGCGGGAAACCTGATCGAATTGTTCCCCAACCTCGGAAACCACCACCGGGCCGTGTATGTCCTGTCCAATCCCTCGTCCTCGCAGGCCCATTACAACATTTACCAACATGTAAGCAGCGATGACCTGCTCAATCCAGCTCTGACCGAACCCGCGCTCGCCTGTTATCCCAATCCTTTCCAGGCGGAAAGCGGCTTGCTCAGGATCCAAGTGCGCGGCCAGGCCCAAAATCCCGGAAGCTTGCGGATCTACAATTCCCGTGGCCAACTGGTTCGGCGCCTGGATTCACCAGATTCCGCGGGATCAGACCAGATGCGGCTGGACTGGGACGGCCGGGACCAATCCGGAAGCCCGGTCTCCGGCGGGATCTATTTGCTCCGCTTTGATACCGGAGCGAAATCTGCTTTTCAGAAGCTCTGTTTGATCAGATGACCACGGCTGCCTGAGGCAAGCCACAAAGAGGAAAAACATGAAGACACTTTTGACCGTTATCGCGTCCCTGCTGGCCGCTTTTGGCTTCGCGTCCGTGGCCGAATACACATTTGAGCAGACCCCTTCCGGCTATGCCGCGCTCACCAATCCCATTCAGATCCACGGCCAGGGGGTCGATGACGCGATCTCGCCCCTTATCGACATTGGTTTCAGCTTTTTATACGACGGGATCTATTACACCCAGTTCCGCGCCAGCACGAACGGCTTCATCACCTTCAATCCCTCTATCAGTCCCGCGCCTTACAATCTGCTGAACACCCACACCCTGGTCATTGGCGCCCTATGGGACGATCTGGCAACCACTTACAACGATTCCAGCGTGTCCTATAAACTGACTGGGACCGCGCCGGACCTGGTGCTGACGGTCCAATTCCAGAACCTGAACTGGTATTTCGGCGCTTCCCCGCAAAACCTGGTCAATTTCCAGATCCGCCTGCGCGAGGGCTCCAATCGCGTCGAATTTGTCTATGGCTTGCTGGGAAACGCTCCTGGCGCCTCGGCTTCAGCCTCGATCGGCATTTCCGGCGCAGTATCCGGAGATTTCATCAGCGTGACCCCCGCCGCGCCCCAGGCCACTTATTCCACTACTCAGGAATTCACCGGGATCAACGGTTCCCACGTACCCTATCTCTTTGGCCATCAATACTCTTTCGTTCCGCCGCCAGCTCTGGAACACGATCTGGCCGCCCTCGAGGTCACGGGAAACGTCACCCCCTCCGAAGGGGTCGAAACAGTCCACCAGGTCAGGATCCAAAACGTAGGCAGCCAAAGCCAGAACGGCTACACGGTCAGCCTGTTCAACGGAAACGGCGATGAATTGGGCTTTTCAGCCGGAGTGCCCATCGCTCCGGGTGAGGAGGTGCAGATCCCCGTAGTCTGGACCCCCGCCGTTTTCGGCCCCATGACCATCTACGGCAAAGTGTTTTTGAACGGGGATGAGAACCCCGCCAATGACCAGACGCCGGATCTGAACCTCACAGTGCTGCCCGCAGGTCCGGTCTGGAGCGGCATTGTCGGCTCAGGTCACGAGACGGCGCGGGTGCCGGTGGACATGTATTGGAAAAACTCGCTCTTCGAATGCCTCATCTATCCTGCCGAACTGGAAAACTTCACCGGACGCTTCACCGGACTTAGATTTTACAACAATTTCACCAACAGCCTGACGGACAAGCCGGTCCTGGTCTGGATGGGCACCACCGCTTTTCCCGATCTGGCGGACGGCTGGATACCCTCGACCGAACTGACCCTCGTCTTCAGCGGCCTGGTGGATTTTCCCAGCGGCGAGAACATCATCACCCTGCCTTTCAGCCAGCCCTTTGACTATTTCAACCGGTCAAACCTGGTCATCCTGGCGCAGCGGCCCATGGACTCGGAATATTACTCTTCTTCGGATTATTTCCGGACCCAGACCTGGGGTGTGAATCGAGCCCGTAAAGTACAGAGTGACAGCACGGTATACGATCCGGCCAATCCTCCGGCCAACGCCACGGTCAGCGGGGAGTTTCCCCAAACCGGATTCGTTTGGGCTTACGTACCGGTCGGGATCCTGCAGGGAAGCGTTTCGGGCACCGGAAACCAGCCCCTGCAAGGCGCCACGCTCCAGGTTTTGGACACCGGGTATTCATCATCAACCGACGCCAACGGGAATTACGCAATCCATTTGCCGGTGGGAACTTACGACCTCATGATCTCCGCCGACGGCTATGTGGCCCAAACAGTTTACGGCGTGATCATCAATCTGGACCAGACCACGGTCCAGGACTTTGCCCTGAGTTTGGTTGACAGCTCCGATCCACTGGTCCCGCCTGCCTCAACCGCTCTTTTGGGGATCAGCCCCAATCCCTTCAAAACAAGCGCTTCCATCGCCTTCAGCCTGAAACAGCCTGCCCCGGCGCGTCTTGAGGTCTTCAATTCCCGGGGGCAGAAAGTCCGCACCCTGGTGGATGAAATCCGCTCCGGCGGCTTGCATGAGGTGGTTTGGGACGGCCGGGATGAGCAGGAAAAACCAGTCTCCGCCGGTATCTACCTGCTGAAGCTGAATTCTGAAAAGCTCCTCTTTAACCAAAGGATGATCTTACTTAAATGAGAGAGTCCAGGTAAAAATCCTCATATCAGCCATTACACCTATCTCAAACTTCAGTTGCAGCAAGCATCAGAAGACCCTTCCCCTTAATTGTGAAAATTCCACCTCGTGATCACCTCTATCCATGCAAATAGACAACTTGCAAGCCCTGCAGATAATTATCTAACTCGGGAAAATAGAAAAAAAACCTTGACAGGAATCTCAGACCCCACTATGTATAAAAATTGTTGTAGAATATTGTTATAGGGGGAGTTATGGACAAAGTCAGAGTTCTTTTTCTCTGTGTGGCTTGGTTGGTTGCGTGGACGTGCCTGTCCGCGCAATCCCAGGACTGGCATTGGATCAGCCGGAGCAACGGTGCCGGGCCGGAGCATGTAACAGCGCTGGCCACTGATTCTTGGGGCAACACCTATGTGGGCGGATATTTCAATACAAGTGCCATCTTGGGAAGCATCACATTAACGACCAGCGAGACGAGCATGTTCGTCGCCAAGTTGGATCCCTCGGGAAACTGGCTGTGGGCCAGGCAAGCCGGCGACACATCCTTTTCCAGTTACTGCAACGCCCTGGCTGTGGATTCCGCGGGAAACGTCTTTATCGCCGGAAATTTCTCCGGTACCGCGGTTTTTGGTACCACAACTCATGTCAGCGCTGGACAGGCTGATATCTTTCTGGCCAAATTGGATACCCACGGCAACTGGATCTGGTCTCAATCCGCCGGCACTGGAGATAATGAGATCTGTAATGCCCTGGCCTTGGACGATGAGGCCAATGTTTACATCACCGGATATGCCGGCACCGTGATCTATGTGAGCAAATTTACATCCGGTGGAATCCACGTGGTCACTCTTCTCTCCGGGGGAACCGGCTCCGGCGTGGGAAGGGGGATCGTTGTTGATGCCTATGGCAATATATATATCACAGGTAATTTTTCCGGATCGGTTGTCTTTAGTGCCACAACCTTGACCAGTGCTGGCGGTCATGACATGTTCATCATCAAACTGACACCCAGCGGAACTTTGGAATGGGCCCGCAGGGCTGGAGGCATTGGCAATGAATTTGCCCGGGGCATAGCCCTGGATGGGGTTTCAACCGTTTATGCCACAGGTAATTTTGACGGCACGACAAATATCGGGGGCATTGTGTTCACCAGCAACGGAACAGACGGTTTCGTCGCCAAACTAAGCAACACCGGAACCTGGCAGGGAGCCGCGCAGATCGGCGGTTCCGGCACGCAATTTCCCTACTCCATCTGCGTGGAAAACTCCAACGCCATTTATGTGACCGGTGTTTTCACCGATACCGGTGTTTGGGGTTCATACAGTTTGGTGAGTGCCGGTTTCCAGGACATTTTCGTCGCCAAAATGAACAGCACGGGAACCTGGCTGTGGGCAAAAAGGGCGGGTGGCGTTCAATATGATGAGGGCAGAGCGATCGCCCTGGACGCGAACGGCGATCTCCGCGTCGGGGGTTATTTTATGTCCAACGCGGCATTTGGCAGCCTGACGCTGACTGGTATCAGCACCTTGATATCAGACCTGTTTGTGGCCAAGATCGGTGATTTGATACCCCGGCCTCCGGATAACCTGAGCATCACGCGGAGCGCCGGAAACGCTGTCCTGGCCTGGGATCCCGTCACAGAAACCATCTTCGGCCAGGCGATGATCCCAGACCACTACAAAGTTTACCGCAACAGCCTCGATGCCACAAGCCCTTACACCTATTTGGGCAGTACCGGCGCCACCAATTACACCCACTAATATGTTCTGACAGCCGAGCCGCGCATGTTCTACCGCGTTACCGCGGTCAAGGAATAGAGCGGCAAAACATAGATTTAGCTATCATTGCATGGACACAGGGAGTTTCTGATGAAGACAAAAGTTTGGTTTGGACTTGCCTTGGCCTTAGTGGCTTGAAGACCGTTGAATAATGCACCCACGCTTCGGTTGAGATGAATTCACTGTATCCCACATAAGCTTTTCTGTCCCGACAGGCCTTTTTTGGTCTATTTTTGTGCTTTTGCCTCTCTAATGTCCTTTCTG
>JAHYIU010000014.1 GCA_019429425.1 Candidatus Syntrophosphaera sp. | reverse complement strand
AAAGCTATCTACGCAATGTGATCTTTGTTTCGGCCACTCCGGCGGATTACGAGCTTGGCCTCACCCAGGGCGAGATCGTCGAACAGGTGATCCGCCCCACCGGCCTGCTGGATCCTGAAGTCGAGATCAAACCCATACGCAACCAGGTGGACGACCTGATAACCCAGATCAGGCAGAGAGTGGCCAAAAACCAGAAAATCCTGGTCATGACCCTCACCAAGCGCATGAGCGAGGACCTGAGCGTCTATCTGCAAAACGCCGGGATCAAGAGCAAATACCTGCATAGCGAGATCGACTCGATCGAACGGGCAAAGATCATCAGGGAACTGCGCCTGGGCGAATTTGACGTGATCGTGGGAGTGAACCTGCTCCGCGAGGGGCTGGACCTGCCGGAAGTATCGCTGGTGGCCATCCTGGACGCGGACAAGACCGGCTTCCTCCGCTCAGCGCGCTCTTTGATCCAGATCTCGGGGCGCGCGGCCAGAAACATCGACGGCAAGGTGGTCCTCTATGCCGATGTGATCACCGACGCCATCCAGCAAACCCTGAGCGAAACCAACCGCCGCCGGGCCAAACAACTGGAATTCAACGCCCGGCACGGGATCACACCCCAATCCATCAGCAAGACCATCGAGCAGATCATGCAGTCAACCGCGATCGCCGAGGGCTATGCCTCCATCGACAAGGCCGAAGCAGCCGATGAGAAGCCCTCCAAGGACGATTTCTACCAGTATCTGGACCTGGACAACAAGGACAAGCTCTTGGGCCTGCTGAAAAAAGAGATGAAGCGGGCCGCCTCCAGGCTGGATTTTGAACGGGCCGCGGAACTGCGCGACAAGATCCTGGAGCTGGAAAGATAGTTTGTCTGGGAAAGCGGCAGTTTTATTATTCGGAACGGCAGGGTTGTTGTGGCACCGGCAGTTTTGTTGTGCGGGACAGCAGGCGAAGGTTCGGAACGGAAGGGCTTTGCTGAAGGCTCCTACGGAGCCTGTCATACGAGGACGTATGACATTCCAGTCAGACCGTCCACCCTGTAGCCAGAGCTTTCCAAAGCTCTGCACGATCCCAAAATGAAAGATAACCAAAATGCGGAGGATCGGAATCCTCTGGCTACATTTGCGGAGTTTCGGTATCCTCCGGCTACCCTGCCCCGGATTTTAATGTTTAATCATTATCATGGTAAAGGGGATTGAAGCGAGCCTTTTTTTCTTTGCCCACCTCATTGCCCCGCAATCAGATAAAGATTATCCTGTGTTTTGGCCAAAGATTTCCCTTGCGCCGAGGCTGTTTTCTCATCCGTATATAAATATAGGAGGGCATTTTTCTCAAATGCCAAAGGAAAGATTCCCGGACGCGTCCCGCCCGATAATCGCCGGCTGGGCGGGCATCCGGCGGGATACGGGCAAGGAACCTGAGCTGGGATTTCAAGGGAAAACAGGGCTTGCGGAACACCGGTTTCAGCCGGTCGTTTCACCAGCTTCAGCTGGTTTTTTGCGTGGTGCCGTGGAGAGCGGGTGCAGATCTCCGGTTAAGCTGCATATGGGTAATCGACCCGGTCCGCGAGATCCGGGAAAACGTCGTTAATCGAGGTGGAGCTTGATTCCCAGCGGCCGGTGGTCCGAGATCTGGTTGGAATAGTTGGCCCAACTGCCCATGTACTGCTCCACATTGATCACGCGGCACTCACTGTCGGGCCGTTCGAAGGCGGCGAAGAGCTCGTTGGTGATGATGATGTGGTCGATGTGGGAAAGGTAGCTGGGGTAGGAAACATTGTTGTAGGTGGGAGCAAGGGCGATGGCCATGTCCGCGAACAGGTATTCTTCAGGCTTGTCCAGAAAGCTCAGGAACACGTTGTATTCGCGGGGTTCGGCGATCTGGTCGTTGAAATCGCCCACGAGCAGCACCCTGTCCTCCGGAAAGTTATCGACCACATATTGGTCCAGCAACTGGCAGGCCAGCCGGCGCCGGTATTCCTCATCCCAGGGATCGTTTTCGTCGATGAAGTTGTCCCCGAACGCCTTAAGGTGATTGTTGATAACGATGAAATCCCGGCCCTGAAAGACAAAATCCAGGATATAGGGTGCCCGCGGGAAAGGGTTGGTCTGGCCTTCAAAAATGGTATAGGCGTCGTTGACCTGGATCGTGCGGGTGTCGTAAAGATAGGCCAGGCGGTAGCTGTTGGTGGCATTATACACGTAGCCCGAATAGTTGGGGATCTGGTCGGCCAGAGCGAAAAAGGCGCTGTAATCCATGATCTCCTGAAACGCGAATACGTCCACCTTCATCTGGGGAACGATCTGCGCCAGGGTCTGGATCGTAGAAGTTGTCAGAGGAAAAGTGCGCAGATTCCAGGTGACGACGTCCAGCGATTCGTCCGAACCGAAATGGAGGATGCTGACGTCATCCGGCGGAGTCAGATTGACATTGGTTCCGCAGCCGAAAATGATCAGGGCGAAAAGCAAGAGCAGAGGCACATGTTTGACGTTTTTATGCATTTGGTTTTCCTTAAAGTTTCATCTTAAGAAAATAGTCCATAGCAAGAAATTAACCAAATCCAAAAGTTCCTTAATTCTGAAACCCGTTTCGGAATGGTTTTTGCATATACCTATGCTAACTTCACGGGAGGAAGTCATGAAATCACCGATCATTATAGCTATATTACTGAGCCTGAGCATCTTGCAGGCGGCGATGCTGGAACAATACCAGGAATCGCCGCTTGGCCTGAGCGCCAGGTTGGATAACATCCGCAGCCTGCCCGAGCTGGAAATGCCGCCCGCGGATGAGGAATTCCCCGAGACCACCCTGATCTCCAAAACCTACGCCCTGCCTTTCCAGCAGGCCGAGCTGCAGGTGCAAAGCCTGCAATGGAACGTGTTTGACGCCAGCGGCAACTTCCTGTACACGGAACAGAACAGGAACATCAACGCGCTGAGCATTGGCAACAGCTTCACTTTCAGGGAAATGCAGGGCTTCACCGTCCTCATCGAGACCCAATTGAGCGACGGAGAAAACATCCGCACCCTCAGCACTGCGGAATTCTCGCTCAGCGGCTGGCAGCCCATCACTCTGCCCCAGACTGTTTCCCCGGCTTTCATCGACGCCTACAAGGAATTGGCGGACAATTACCAGACCTCGTATCTGCGCGACCTTCCCGTCGCCCGGCCCAAAATGCTGATGCTGAGCCATGGCAACCTGACGGCCTACCAGGCCGATTTTGTCCGCTGGAAACGCTCCCAGGGCTTTGACATGTATGTGGTGAACAAATCCGAGATCGGCAGTTCCCTGAACGACTACAAGCAGTTCATCCAAAACCATTACGACCAGTACCGCTGCGATTACCTGCTCCTGTTGGGCGACGTAACCGGCTCCTATTCCATCCCCACGGCGTTCTATCCTTCTCCCGAATACCAGGAGAATGACGCCGACGACCATCAATACACGCTTCTGGACGGTGACGACTACTTCCCGGAAATGCTGGTGGGACGCCTCTCTTTCAACGACATCGCCGAATTCATGACCATGGCCAACAAGTCTGTCAGTTACGAAAAAACGCCTTTCATGACCAACACCGCCTGGATGACCCGCGGCCTGGCCGTGGCCGGAAACTATGCCGAAGGCGGCCTGCGTCCGATAACTCCGGTGCAGATGTCACGCTGGCTGCGGGACAAGATGCTCAACTACGGCTACGCGGCTGTTGACACTGTCTATTATCCGCCCACCTATCCCGGAACCTCCAATATCATAACCTCGATCAACCAGGGAGTCCAGTTCATCAGCTACCGCGGCTGGGGCGACGCCAACGGCTGGCACTATCCCTCCTTCCACGTGCCGGACCTGAATTCCACCACCAACGGGCCCCGGATGCCGATCGTCTTTTCCATTGTCTGCAACACCGGGGATTTTGCCAACACGGTCAATCCCAGCTTCGGCGAGAAATGGATGCGCATGGGCTCGGTCGCCCAGCCCAACGGCTGCGTGGCCTTCGTGGGGCCCTCGGACCTGCACACCAAGACCCGGCTGAACAATTCCATCTCCAGCGGCGCTTTCCGCAGCATCTTTGATTTCGGTGTGCGCGGATTCGGCTCCAGCGTGCTGATGGGCAAGATGGAGCTCTACAAGAACTTCCCCAATGATATCGGGCCAAACCAGTATGTCTCCTTCTATTTCCACGTCTACAACATCCAGGCCGATCCCAGCCTGAACATGTGGGTGCTGGTGCCGGAAACCATCCCGGAAAGCGTGATCCAGGGCGGGCTGAGCTTCTCCCAGAGCGATTCGCACATCCGCATCAACTCCCCGGGAAACAACGGCGCCATGGTCTCCGGGACCAAAAACAGCACCGATTTCAGCTATGCCAAAGTCCAGGGCGGATTCGCCATCCTGCCGATCGATCCGGAACAAAGCGGCGACCTGACCATAACGGTTTCGCAGCCCAACTTCGTGCCTCTGGTGCGGACCCTTGCTCCAAACGAACCAGCCGGGCTCGGCATCGTGTCCAACAACGCCGCCGGCATGGTTTTGCACCCCAATCACAGCTTCGACGCCACTTTGACGCTCAAGAACTATGGCACGGCCAGCTTGACGGTTCCGACTCTGTCGATCACCGCTTCCGCGAACGCCACGATCGATTATCAAAGCACAGACATCACCATCCCCGCGAACGGAACGCAGACGATCAATTTCCAGATCCAGGGCTGGCCTGAGATCCAGCCCCGCGACGCGATCACCTTCACCCTGAGCAGCGTTTCCCCCGCCTTCTCCCAAATGTTCCAGATGTGGGGCGGCGGAGCTGAATTCACCATTCTGGGCAGTTCCGGGACCTTCAACATCGGCCAGACCTCGCCCATCAGCTTCGAGATCATGAACACGGGCTCGACCGCCCTGACCAACGCCTATGCCCAGATCCTTTCTGTGAGCGACGCGGCCCTCTATCCTGCCGAACCCATCAGCCTGGGCGCCATCGATATCGGCGAGACCAAGACCATCAACACCACCATCTCCGTATCCGCCAATGCCTGGCACGGCTGCAATTTGCCTCTGCGGATCACCGTCATCGATTCGGAATACACCACGACCGCATCATACGCCGTCTCGGCCGGAACGGCAATCAACACCTCCCCCACCGGTCCCGACGCCTATGGCTATTACGCCTATGACAGCTTCGACGCGGGATTCGCTCAAACCCCGGTCTATCAATGGATCGAGACCGATCCGGCGCTGGGCGGGCAGGGCAGCGTCTGGCTGATCATGGACGACGGCTCCAAAACCATCGACCTGCCTTTCACATTCAGATTCTACGGTTTGGATTACGATCAACTCACCATGTGCTCCAACGGCTGGGTCTCCCTCATGCCCACGACCATGGAGGATTTCTACAACCACTATATCCCCGCCGCCCTGGGGCCCTACGCCATGATCGCCGGATACTGGGACGACCTCAAAGGCATGAAGACCGGCACGGATCCCGATACCGGGGCCGGCTTGTTCAACGACATCCGCGTGATCTATTGGCACGACAGCGCCAACGACCGGTTCATCGTGCAATGGAACGACGCCTACAACCAATACAACATCGATCTGATGGAGAACGCCTCGCTGGAGAAATTCCAGATCATCCTCTATCCGCAGACCGACAGGGACGGTGATATCGTGGTTCAGTACCATACTGTGGACAATCCCGGAACCACAACCAACTACTGCACGGTTGGCATTGAAAATCATCTGCAAACAGAGGGGCTTGCCTACACCCACGGCAATGTCTATCCGCCAACCGCCACACCCCTGCAAGCCGGTTTGGCGGTCAAATTCACCACCGTGGCCCCCTACGCTTTCGTCTCCAACGACGACCAGGTGATGGCCGCGCCTTTCCAGTTGGAACAAAACTATCCCAATCCCTTCAATCCCAGCACCACCATCGCTTTCTCCGCCCAAGACAGCGGAAACGCGCGCCTGGATATCTTCAACACCAAAGGCCAGTTGGTTCGCACTCTGCTCAATAACGAAGTCCAACGCGGAGATCACCGCCTTAGCTGGAACGGTACCGACGACCATGGTATGCCCGTTGCTTCCGGATTGTACCTTTACAAGCTTGACCTGAACGGACAAAGCCAGACCCGCAAGATGCTGCTGATGAAATAACAAGCACCCATAAATTGCCTGGGGCGGGGAGTTTTTTCTCCGCCTCTTTTTTTAACGGTGCAGGATTGCGAAAAAAGCGTCAGGAATATCTTGGGGAGCGGCAGTTTTGTTGTGCGGAACGGCAGGCGTCCCCGCCTGCCAAAGCCCGCAGGGATTTATGGAAGGCTCCTGCGGAGCCTGTCATACGAGGATGTATGACGTTCCGATCCTTTTTTCGCCTGTAATACTATAACGCATGACGTTCCCCACAAGCTTGTCGCTCTTTCCCTTCGTATTGACGCCCCCATCACCTTCGCCTCACACATTCCCAATGTTGTTCGGGATGTGTAGGGCGAATGTGCCACCGGCATGAGGCGCAGGAAAGAGGATTGATCTTTTAAAAAAGCGAGAATTGGGAAGCTGGGGAAATTTGCGAATGAACCAGCTCCGAAGGTCAACAGATTACCGCCTGCAAATATCAATCCACCTCTATTCCCACGGGTCATTCCCTTTCCGTAAGTGTTTGCCGCTCACCGCAGTTCATGGCCAGGCAATTTTTTTATTGACACAATGGGTGATTTCAGACAGGATAAAAAAATCTCATATTTCGATCGAGGTAAACCGCCATGAAGATGGAAGATCTAAACTATTTCTACACCAAGTTCAAGTTCGGTGAGGACATATTCCACCAGTTGATGCAGAAGCGGGTGCGGGACATCCTGTTGGTTTCCACGTTTTACGACGCTTTCATCTTTGAACAGGACGGCCGGCTTTCGGAACAGATCTTCGGGGAATACCGCCAGCTGAATCTGAGCACGGCGCCCCGCATCACCAGCGTACCCACGGGCGCGGACGCTTTGGAAAAGCTGAAGGACCATCGCTATGACCTGGTGATCACCATGATGCGCATCGGGGAGATCGGACCCTTTGAGCTTTCCAAGAAGATCAAGCAAAAACATCCCGACCTACCCATCCTGCTGCTGCTCAATGTCGCCTCGGACTATATCATCTGGGAAAACCATCCCGAGGATAAATGCCATATCGACGACGTCTTCCTCTGGAACGGCGACACGAAGCTCTTTTTGGCCATGGTCAAGAGCGTCGAAGACAAGATGAACGTGGATTTCGACACCGCCAACGGCCTGGTGCGCGTGATCCTGTTGGTGGAGGATTCCGTGCACTACT
The DNA here is from genome assembly GCA_019429425.1 of Candidatus Syntrophosphaera sp. NCBI lineage: Bacteria > Pseudomonadati > Candidatus Cloacimonadota > Cloacimonadia (SeqCode) > Cloacimonadales (SeqCode) > Cloacimonadaceae (SeqCode) > Candidatus Syntrophosphaera > Candidatus Syntrophosphaera sp. The sequence goes on along the minus strand of JAHYIU010000014.1, from coordinate 26,417 downwards.
ATTCCATGTTCCTGCCGTCGCTCTACAGCGTGATCATGCGCCAGACCCAAAGATTGATTGAGGAGGAGGTGAGCGACGTGAACAAACGCCTCCGGATGCGGGTCCGGCCCAAGGTGATCCTCGCCCACAACTATAACGAGGCGATCCAGACCTATGAAAAATACAAGGAATACCTGCTCTGCCTGATCTCGGACGTGCGCTACAAGGTCGATGGCGAGGAAGACCCGCTTGCCGGGGTGAAGCTGATCAAGCACATCAAGGGGGAATTTGCCGACCTGCCCATGATCCTGCAATCCTCGGAAGAAAAGAACGAGAAAACGGCCGAGGACCTGGGCGTCCACTTCCTGAACAAGAATTCCAAGAACCTCTTCGGAAAGCTGCGCAATTTCATGGTCTACAACCTTGGCTTCGGCAATTTCGTCTTTCGCAACGCCAAAAACGAAGTGATCGATGAAGCCGCCAACATCGCCGAATTTGAACAGAAGATCCTCCACGTTCCGGACGAAACCCTGGTTTTCCATAGCAAATTCAACCATTTTTCAAACTGGCTGATCGCCCACGGAGAGGTCCAGATCGCCAAACGCCTCCGCCCGATGCGGATCGAGGACTTTGCCAGCAAGGACGAGCTGCGCAATTTTCTCCACCAGACCTTCCGCAATGTGCGTATCGACAAAAACAAGGGCAAAATCATCAATTTCGACGCAGTATCGCTCACCGAGATGAACCAGATCATCCGCCTCACCGAAGGCTCGCTGGGCGGCAAGGGACGCGGACTGGCCTTTCTTAACGCGCTCCTGGTGACCATGGATTTCGAGAAAAAGTTCGAGGACATCAGCATCTCCCTGCCCAGCACGGCCATCATCGGCACCATCGAGTTCGACCAGTTCGTGGAATCCAACGGCATCCTGGAAAAGATCCAGGACAAGAGCGATGAAGAGATCGACGCCATCTTCATCAGCGGGCAGCTCACAGAACTGCTCGTCCAGCGCCTGGAGATCTATCTGGACGGGGTGCATTACCCCATCGCGGTGCGCTCATCCAGCCTGCTCGAGGATTCGCAGGCCCAGCCCCTGGCCGGGGTCTACCGCACCTTCATGCTCCCCAACAACCATCCCGACAAGATGTACCGGCTCAGGCAGTTGATGGACGCGATCAAGCTGGTGTTCGCCAGCGTCTATCTGAGCGACGCCCGCAACTTCCTCGAAGCACTGAACTTCAAGGCCGAGGAAGAAAAGATGGCCGTCATCATCCAGGAGACCGTGGGTTCCCTCAAAGGCGAACATTTCTACTATCCCCATATCTCCGGCGTGGCGCAATCCTACAACTTTTACCCCACCAGTTACATGCAGCACACAGACGGGATCGCCAACATCGCCCTCGGCCTGGGTAAATCGGTGGTTGAGGGCAAACTCAATTTCCGCTTCTGCCCCCGCTATCCCGAAACCGAGATGCTGCCCCAAACCGAGATGGTGCGGACGGCCCAGAAGGATTTCTACGCCTTGGACCTTTCCCTGAATGACTTTGACCTGACCAAGGGCGAGGAAATCACCCTGGCCAAGCTCACACTCAAGGACGCGGAAAAGCATGGCGTATTGCGCTATCTGGCCTCCATCTGGGACTATGAGAACTATCGCCTGACGGATAACCTCGAAGAGCGCGGGCTGAAAGTGCTCACCTTCTCCGGGATCCTGAAATACAACTATTTCCCCCTGGCCAAGATCATCGAAGAGCTGCTGGAGATCGGCGAGATCGCCCTCGGCATCCCCGTCGAGATCGAGTTTGCGGTGAACCTGGACCATAACCCGGAAACCGGCGGCAAACCCAGCTTCTACATCCTCCAGGTCCGGCCCCTGTCCGTGAACACCGACGCCTACCGGATCGACACCGCCTCCCTGGACAAGAGCGAATTGCTGATGTACACGGAACACGGCATGGGCAACGGCGTGATCAACGAACTGACCGACGTGGTCTACCTCGATCCCAGGAAATTCGACAAGACCAAGACCGTGGAGATGCAGGAGGAGATCGAACGCTTCAACGCGGAAATGGCCAAACAGGGAAAACGCTATATCCTGATCGGACCAGGGCGCTGGGGCTCTCGAGACAAGTTTTTGGGCATCCCCGTGCGCTGGCCCCAGATCAACCGCGCCAAGGTCATCCTGGAAACCGGCCTGCGCGATTTCATCGTGGAAGCCTCACAGGGTACGCATTTCTTCCACAACCTGGTGGCCATGAACGTGGGTTATTTCACCATCCCCTTTGTGTCCAGCACGGACTTCGTCGATGTGGAATGGCTGTATCAGCAGCCTGAAAAGGAACGCGGCAACTACTTCGTCCACCTGGAATTTGATCATCCTCTGATTGTGCGCATGGACGGCAAAACCGGCCTGGCCGTAATCCACAAGTAGAGGAATGGGCAGATGCTGTCTGGAGAATTGAACAGGATCTCGCTCGGAGGGGGCAACCGCTCATGATCACCTCAAATTACTGGTCGATCGAGCTGGAACAGCTTGACCAGATGACGCCCCGGCGGGTCCAGCACATCCTGATGATCGCCTCACTTTACGATTCCTTCGTGTTTGAAGTGGACGGCTTTCTGGCCGAGCAGGTGCTCGAGGATTTCCATCTGATGAATCTCTCCACCCAGCCGGTCATCCACCACACTTCCTCTCTGGATAGCACAATCAGCCTGCTGGAACTGGAAAAGATCGACATCATCATCATCCATCTGGCTTCCATGCGTTCCATCGCCCTGGAACTGGTGAGCCGGATCAAAAAGCTGAAGCCGGAACTGCCGATCTTTTTCCTGATGGGCGCGCCGCAGGACCTGATGTTTGTGGAAAACCATCTCGAGGAACTGCGCGATGTGGAGGATTTCTTCTATTGGAACGGGGATTCGAAGCTCGTTTTGGCCATCATCAAGCAATGGGAATTGATCCAGAACATCGACCACGACGTCGCGCTCCTGCCCATTCCGCTCATCCTCGTGGTGGAGACCTTCATCCCCTACTATTCCCAGTTTTTGCCCCTGCTGCAGGAACAGGTCATGCTCCTGAACCAGACCGTCATCCTGCGCGAACACCAGGATGTGAACAAGACCCTCTACATCAAGGCCCGCCCCCGCGTCATGCTCCTCCACGATTATGACAGCGCCGTGGCCTTCCACGCAAAGTACTCCGCCAACATCATCGGCATCGTCAGCAACGTCAATTACCACTACATGGGCTCGTCTTTCCGGGACGGAGGGATAAACCTGCTCCAGCACATCCGGAAACACGATCCCCACCTCCCCTTCCTCCTGCAAAGCTTCAACCCCAAATACAACGATATCGTCACCAGCAACGAAGGTGAATTCCTCTACAAGGACCTGCCCGGATTGAAGACCAGGATCAGGCGCTGGCTGGAAAACGAGATCGGCTTTGGCAAGTTCGTCTTCCGCCTGCCGGACCAAAGCGTCATCGGCGAGGCTGAATCCCTGATCGGGCTGGACCGCCAGTTGAGCTCCATCCCGGAAGTAAGCCTGCTTTTCCACTATCAGAACCGCCACGTCTACAACTGGCTGCGCACCCACGCGGAACTGGCCCTGGCCAAGTACATCGACAAATTCCGCGACATCGGCGAAGCCCAAATCCTGCGCGACCGGATCGGCGAAGCCTTCGAATCGCTCATTTCCTACCGCAGAAGGGAAAAGATCCAGGATTGGAACAGCGAAAGCGATTTTCAGCTCAACCTCATCTACAAAGTGGGAGACGATTCCATCGGCGGCAAGGGTCGTGGGTTGGCCTTCCTGAACGTGGTGCTGAACCGCTACAGCAACATCTGCGAAAGATACCCCGAGGTCCAGATCAGTGTGCCCGTGGCGGCGGTTCTGGCCACCGGCATCTTCGATTCCTACCTGGCGGCAAACCCGCCTCTGCTGGCCTTGCTGGACGACGAGGAAAAATACTCCGACGCAGAGATCGACCAGCTCTTTCTTGATGCCCGCCTACCGGAGACTGTGGTGGCGGTGCTCGAACAGATCATCAACCAGGGCGTGTTTCCCCTGGCCGTGCGTTCTTCCTCGATCCTGGAAGATTCGATCGCCAATCCCTTCGCCGGCGTGTTTCGCACCTATCTGATCCCCAACAGTAATCCCGACCCCAGGATCCGCCTGGAACAGCTCATCCAGGCAGTCAAGCTGGTCTATTCCTCGATGTTCCAAAAATCCGCCCGGGTCTACCGCGAGAAACTGCACATCCCCGCCCGCGAGGAGAAGATGGCCGTGATCATCCAGAAAGTGGCCGGCTCCGCCCATGAAGACCATTTCTATCCTTTGGTCTCCGGAGTCGCCCAATCCTACAATTTCTATCCCGGCACGAACATGGGCCACGAGGACGGCGTGGTGACCCTTTCCACCGGTTTGGGCAAAACGGCGGTCGAGCGCGAACGGACTTTCGCCTTCTGCCCCCGCTTCCCGAACAAGGACATGTTCAAACCCACGGACATCGTCGAGGCCGCCCAACGCCATCTTTACACCATCCAGCCTTCGCTAACGGAGTTTGACCTCAGCAGCGGGGAAAAGGCCTCCCTCTCCAGGCTGCGGATCAGCCAGAAACTCTGCGAGACCAGCCTCAGCCTGCTTTCCTCGGTCTGGGACTATGAAAACAAGGAATTCAAGGACGGCAGGCATATCCCCGGCCCAAGGGTGATCACCTACCGCAAGCTATTGCACTACAACGAATACCCCCTGGCGCCCATCATCCGCGACCTCCTGCTGCTGGGCAGGGAAGTCCTCGGCTGCGAGATCGAGATGGAATTCGCCTTCGACGTCGACGAACACAGCGGTATGGCCTCTTTCCATCTGCTGCAGGTCCGCCCCATCGCCGTAAACATCCACCATTATTCCCAGCCCCTGGAAAAATACGCGGCCAGCAAACAGGACCTGATCGTATATTCTTCCTACGCCCTCGGCAGCGAGATCAACGAGGAATTGGATACCATCCTCTACATCCCGCCGGAGAAATTCGACATCGTCAAAACGGAGGAAATGGCCAGGGAACTGGACGACATGAACCAGGCAATGCGGGACTCCGGAACCAAATATGTCCTCATTGGGCCAGGACGCTGGGGCTCGAGCGACCGCTTCCTGGGCATACCCGTGAACTGGAGCCAGATCTGCAACGCCCAGATCATCGTCGAGGTCGTGCTGCCCAATATGTCCATCGAGGCCTCCCACGGATCGCACTTCTTCCACAATCTTTTTTCCATGAACGTTGGCTACCTCACGGTTTGGGAGAAAGCCGCAAATGACTGGCTGGATTGGACTTGGCTGGCCTCTCTGGAAACCCTGGCGGAGGGCCAGTACTTCCTGGCTAAAAAAACTCCCCGGAATATGAAGTTTTTATTTGACGGAAAAAACGCCGTCATAATTAAGTGAAACGTATGTGTCCAAAGTCGAATGAACAAGCAACGAACATAGGCTCAGCGCCGCTACCGGCCATCAAAGCGTCCAAATCATCCATCACATAAAGAAAAATCATACTGGAGGTATGTTTAATGACAAAACACGAATTTCTGCATCAAGTCTCCGCCAAGAACGCTGACCAACCTGAATTCATCCAGGCAGTCACCGAAGTAGTCGAAACGATTTGGGATGTCTATGATTCCAATCCGCAGTACAAGAAAGCCAAGATCCTGGACCGGATCGTCGAACCCGAACGCACCATCCTCTTCCGCGTCCCCTGGCAGACTGACACCGGCGAAGTGATGGTCAACCGGGGCTTCCGCGTCGAATTCAACAGCGCCATCGGCCCCTACAAGGGCGGCCTGCGCTTCCACCCCAGCGTCAACCTGGGAATCCTCAAATTCCTGGGCTTTGAACAGATCTTCAAGAACAGCCTCACCACCCTGCCCATGGGTGGCGGCAAAGGCGGCTCGGATTTCAACCCCCGCGGCCGTTCCGACGAGGAAGTGCAGCGTTTCTGCCATTCCTTCATGCTGGAGCTCTTCCGCCATCTGGGCCCGAACACGGACGTCCCCGCCGGCGATATCGGCGTCGGCAAGCGTGAGATCGGCTTCATGTACGGCATGTACAAAAAGATCATGAACGAGGTCACCGGCGTCTTCACAGGAAAAGGCCTGGATTGGGGCGGAAGCCTCATCCGCCCGCAAGCCACAGGCTACGGCACGGTCTATTTTGCTGACGAAATGCTCAAGACCCGCGGCAACAGCTTCGAAGGCAAAAAAGTCCTCATCTCCGGCTCCGGCAACGTTGCCCAATACGCCATCCAGAAAGTCAACCAGTTGGGTGGCACCCCGATCACCGCTTCCGATTCCGACGGCTTCATCCACGATCCGGACGGCATCAAGGGCGACAAATGGGAATTCCTGATGGAGCTCAAAAACGTCAAGCGCGGCAGGATCAAGGAATACGCCGATGAATTTGGCGTCAAATACTACGAAGGCGCCCGTCCCTGGATCATTCCGGGCGACATCGCCCTCCCCTGCGCCACCCAGAACGAGATCGACGGCGAAGAAGCCAAGACCCTCGTCAAAAACGGCTGCATCTGCGTTACTGAAGGCGCGAACATGCCCACCACCCTCGAAGGAGTGGAAGTGTTCCTCGGCAACAAGATCCTCTACGGGCCCGGCAAAGCCGCCAACGCCGGCGGTGTGGCAACTTCCGGCCTGGAAATGACGCAGAATTCCATGCGCATCTCCTGGACCAGCGAAGAGGTCGATGCCAAGCTCCAGGTGATCATGAAAGCCATCCACGCCCAGTGCGAAACCTATGGCAAGGACGGCAGCTTCATCAACTACGTCAAGGGCGCCAACATCGCTGGATTCATCAAGGTGGCCAACGCCATGATGGACCAAGGATTGATCTAAACCATCAATTGTTATGCCCGGGGAAAGTGATCTTCGCTTTCCCCCTTTTTTTTGCTCCGCGCGAGGCAAGAACGAAAAAGGGAAACAGGGCAAAAGGGAAAATGGGAAAAAGGGAAGCTGACGCATGCCGGAACACCAGATTTATCTGGTCGTTCCACCGATTCATCTGGCTTTTCTCGATATTCGCGGGGTTTTGCTTCACCGGTTAAATCTGGCGGTCTGGCTCAAAATCACCAAATCACAACCAAATCACAAGCCTTGTGACTTGGCGACTCACTGTCCCGCAATCACTTAAGCCACCAAATCACAAAATCACACATTCCTACGGGAGGGCGCCGTTCCGCAGTCGGGGACCTAAATGCGTAGTAAGAGAATGGCTGTCATCCCGGCTCGGGAGCCAGTGTGAATAGTGAGTGAAGGGTCTCAATAAGTCCCGTAGGGACGGCATTTTAGATAGCACGTGCAGCCCCAAACATATCTCCAGAGTCCCATGGGGACGGCATATTGGGAGGCGTCATCTTCATAGGCCAGAATGAGATACATATCTGATATGTCGTCCCTACGTGACTCATGCAAACACCTAAAACCAACGTAGCTATCTAAAATACCGTCCCTACGGGACTCTGTGGTGAGTTTTCACACAGCCTCCTGCGCCGGGATGACAACGCTCCTGGGTCTGGCAGATCCGAGGGCTCATAGGCAGGGACGACAGGTGCTGGTGGTTCTGGTTTTGAAACAAATAACATATAACTACAAATATGATATACATATACAAAAGACAATTATTACATATAAATATATTTCTATATATCATTATAGGATATCCTCTCACCCCCATCCTGCAGGGCCAGCCTGGCAAAGAGCACCCCAGCCGGGGATCCGTCCTGTCCAGCCTAAGAAAGCGTCCGGGACCGGAGAAATCATCTACTCTCGCCGGGGGCCGTAAGGAAGTTGTGATTTTGTGATTTGGTGGGTTAAACCTTTGTCCCACAATAAGTCACCAAATCACAAGGTTTGTGATTTGGTTGTGATTTGGTGATTTGGAGAAGATCCCTGGAATCGAGCGGGCCGGTTGATGAGCTTTGCTTCATAAGTGTGATTATTTATCCGGCCCCGCATGGACTCCAGGATAATTGTTTGTCGTCTTGCTGGAGTCCATGCTCGTTCCTCGCTCGACTCCAGCGTGGCAAGGCCTCTATCCTTGTTAGGAAATGAATCAACAGCTATCTGTCCCTCAGGTCAGATTCACCCGCCACTCACTTGCCTCCCGCCGACCACTCGCCCAACCGGCGGTTACTCGGCGGGAGGCTAATGGGCAATGAACGGTCTGGGTATAATGGCGGGAAACGTCAAACTCGGCGAGGTTATATGTGGCGTTTAATGGTTACGCGTTGCTGGTTACGCGTAACGCGAGGAACCATGTAGCCGGAGGATTCCGATCCTCTGCATATGTAGCCGGAGGATTCCGATCCTCTGTTTAATCCGTATGAAAATGATCTTTTAAATCCGCGTGGATCTGGTTTCTGCGCAAGCTTAACTCTCAACTCTTAACTCTTAACTCTTAACTTACCAAAACAAGCTACGCAACAAGGAGGAAACAATATGCGAGCCTACTTCAAAAACATGATCCAGGCCTACCGCGGCACCTGCGACGGGCTGGTCTATTACTACAACCCCCGGCTGAAGCGCGTGATCGTGCGCCCCTGGTTCAAGCCCCGGCCCTGCGAGGCCACCCTGCGCTTCGGGCGGATCGCGACCAACCTGAAGGCGCTGAATCCCTCTGCGGGTTTCCGCAGCGACCTCAGCGTCTACGTGGACATCCACAACCGGCGCACCGCCAATGAAGACGTGATCCTGCAAAACTGGTACAACGCCTTCACCAAAATGATGTGGAACCTGGCCAAGGAAAGCCCGGAAACCATCGACCTGGAATTCATCTCCAGAACCTACATCGAACTCCACGACCTGCCCTGCCGCTCTGTCAAAAGAGCCGTGGACGCGGGCCTTCTGGCCCCGGTGAACGGGTATGAGCTGCTCACGCAGGAGATGTGATGCGTTACGCGTTATGGGTTAAGCGTTATGGGTTACGCGTTATGCGTTATGGGTTACGCGTTATGGGGTTACGCGTTATGCGGGGAGCCATGTAGCCGGAGGATTCCGATCCTCTGCAAATGTAGCCAGAGCTTTCCAAAGCTCTGCAAACCCTTCACCTATTGTTTATCCCTGGATGCGGAGGATCGGAATCCTCCGGCTACATCTGGCGGGGTCGGGGGAGCTATATCCGGACGCTTTTGATGGTGCCCTGATTCAGTTTGAGGGCGGGTTCGCCGTGGATCATCATGATGATGCCCAGTTCCTTGCCGCAGTTTGGGCAGAGGGGACGGGAGAGGGTTGCGGCCCCCTGCAGGCCGACGTAGTCTTCGCTGAGGCGGCTGAGCAGGCATTTGATGAGCCTGCCCTTCCCCGCCTTGAAATAGCGGAACAGTTTGCAGCCGCAGCGGCAGTCGATGTCGATTATCTTTCCGGTTCGCATATGTTTTTGTCCCTGTGCCCAGGCAGCCAGATCCGTTCCGGGAGTCAAGATTTTTCCTCGCCTGGGGGAGGAATGGGGAAAAACTGGAGGTGGCGTTTTGGCGTTTTAGCGTTTTGGCGTTTTAGCGGGGAAGCGGGGTGCAATTTGGCGGCCATGGACTGCCGACGTCCCCGTCGGCTGAAAGACCGCAGGGCTTCGTGAGGGGTCAGTTGCTTTTTCCAAGGTGGGCCGGTCGAGACAGAAAAAAGCTCCTGCGGAGCTTCGCCTACGAGGACGTCGGCATTCCCAGGCGTGCGCCAGCTTGACTCCTGACTCATAACTCGCCACTCAAGCAAAACCGGCCTCGCCGCTCTGGTATGGCAACAAGGCCGGATTATCCCTTATACCCCTCGCGGGGTGTTTGATTTCGAACTTCAGTTCGCCTCAGGCTTGCGTTTAGTTTTCTCCCAGGAGCTCCTTGAGATGTTTGACGTAGTTTTCCGCGCCACCGTACTGGTAGCCCGTGCGAGTGATCTCCTTGCCTTGGGAATCCACCAAAACGATGGTGGGGAATCCCTGGACACCGAAGCTCTCGGCCAAAGCCTGGTTCGCCTTTTGCTGGCTGGCCGGCAGCTTGGTCCTGCGGGGAAAGTCCACTGTCAGGAGCACGAAATTGGCCTTGGCATAGTCGATGAACGCGGGCTGGGTGAACACTTCGTCCCTCAGCTTGAAACACCAACTGCACCAATCCGAACCGGTGAAATTGATCAGGACGTGGCGGTTGAGATTGGCCGCGCTGGCCAGGGCCTGGCTGTAATCCGTGATCCAGGAGCCTTCCGCATAGTTGCTTGCTTCGGCAGTGCCAGCCTGATCCGGGGTTTGGACATCTGTTTCAGCAGTATCGCCGCCGCGCGCGTTTTCCCGCGGCACGCAGCCCAGGAAGGTGAACGCGGACAGCATGATCAGAATCGTCAATATTTTCACTGTTGTACCTCTTCTTCGTTAATGAATACTTTGTGCGTGATGTTGGCAGCCTTTTTGAGCATGGCGTGGACACCGCAGTAACGCTCAAGGGAGAGTTCAACAGCTTTGACGACCTTATCCGGAGGCAGGTTATCGCCGGTAAACCGGAAAAACACGCGGATGGTATGGTAATGGATGGGATGGTCGGTGGTGGAATCCGCTTCCACGTCAACCTGGAATTGGTAGTTTTGGATGCGCATCTTTTCCAGGATGGAGACCACGTCCATTCCCGAACAGCCGCTCAAAGCGGCCAACAGGAGTGGCTTGGGCCGCGGGCCCAGGTCTTTTCCGCCCGACTGGGGATCGACATCCATGATCAGATGGTGTCCGTTGACCTCGGTATCGAAGGCCAAACCCCCGGTCCATTTCATCGTGGTCTTTGCGCTCATCAGATCTCCACGATGGTGGACTTGAGGACGTTCTCGTACTTCTCGACGTAGGTCTTCAGGGCCTTGTGGATTGCTTCGATATCCTTTTCGGGGATCTGGGCCATGATCTTCTTCTGCTGGTCAACCACAGTCTGCTGGCTGTTCTCGGCCAGTTTCTTGCCCTTTTCCGTGATGATGGCGAACCAACAGCGGCGGTCCTTTTCAGAGGGCTTGCGCTGCACCAGCTTCTTGCTGACGAGGTTGTCCATGATCCTGGTGATGCGGCTGTGCGAGACAGAGAGCACCTTGGCCAGTTCGTTCATGTTCACGGGGGTTTTCACCATAAACAGGTGGTTGAGAAGTTGGCATTCCATTTTTCCAGCCTGCAGACACGCTTTTTGCGCGTAGTCGATTTCGCTCAGGACAACCTGAAGCCTTGTGATCAGGTTGTGAAAGTTCTCAGCGGTAACTTTCATGATGTTCTCCTTATCTATTGTATTTGCAGCAGCCGGTCGATCTTGGCACGATCGAAGCCCACCACCGCGGTGTTATCTATCCAGATCTGCGGCACGCCAAGCTGCCCCGTTTTGCGTTGCATGTCCCGCAGCGACTTTTCATCGCTTGAAACATCAATGTATTTAAACGCGAATCCCTTTGCTTTGAGATAATCTTTAACTTTTCTGCACCAAGAACAAGTTGGTGTTCCGAAAACAATGATGCTTGGCCTCATGATCGATGTACCTCTGAATTCAATAATAATGCATCCAATTGGAAAGGCAAGAAAAAGTTTCTCCCCAACGATGGTTACGGATTAAAGGAAATTACCTGAGATACCGCCAAATCAAGGCAGGAAAAAAACCTTGCCAGTTTGGCGGCTGTGGAAATATTGCCACAAAGAGAGGAAAAAAATATGGCAACCCTGTTTTTTTGCGCCGATTGCGGCTATGAGACCACCAAATGGAGCGGCAAATGCCCTTCCTGCGGGAGCTGGGGCACGCTCAGGGAAAGCAGCCGGGTAACCGGCAAAGCCGGCAAAGGCGGCCCGGCGGACATCACAGCGCCCAAACCGGAGCGGATCAAAGACCTCAAATATTCCGAAGTTTCCCGCTGGCCCACCAACATCAGGGAATTCGACCTGGTGATCGGAGGCGGGATCGTGAGCGGAATGCTGGTGCTGATCGGCGGAGAACCGGGCATCGGCAAATCCACCCTGATGCTGCAGCTTTCCCAATGGATGGGCGCGCAAGGCAAAAAGGTGCTGTATGTGACCGGCGAGGAAAGCCAGGAACAGATCCACCTGCGCAGCGCCCGCCTGAACATCGATAGCGAAAACATCTGGCTGCTGTGCACCAACGACGCCGAACTGATGCTCGCGGCGGTGGAGGAAAACAGCCCGGACATCCTGATCGTGGATTCGATCCAATCCATCAGCCTGCCCAGCCTCGATTCCCTGCCGGGCAGCATCACCCAGTTGCGCGAGACCAGCAACCGCGTCCTCCGCTGCGCCAAAACCCAGCGCCTGCCGGTGTTCATGGTCGGCCACGTGACCAAAGAGGGCTTTGTTGCCGGGCCCAAGATCATCGAGCACATGGTGGACACGGTGCTGTATTTCGAAGGCGAGCTGCGCGGGCAATACAAGATCCTGCGCGCGGTCAAGAACCGCTTTGGCTCCACCAACGAGATCGGCATCTTCGAAATGACGAATTCCGGACTGGAACAGGTCCTCGAACCCAACCACATCTTCCTCTCGGACGCCAACGAACATATCGGGACCTCGATCGGCTGCATCATGGAGGGCACGCGCTCATTCATCGTGGAAGTCCAATCCCTGGCCACGGCATCGAACTACGGCACTCCGCAGCGCGTGGTGGTGGGCCTGGAGCAAAAGAAACTGGCCATATTGCTGGCCATCCTGGAAAAGAATCTGGCCCTGTATCTGCGCTCGAGCGACGTGTTCATCAATCTGGCGGGAGGGATCCGCAGTTCCGATCCCAGCCTGGACCTGGCCATTCTGGCCGCCATCGTTTCCAGCCTCAAGGACAAGCCCCTCCCGGAAAAGGCCGTGTTCATCGGCGAGGTGGGCTTGAACGGCGAGGTCCGCCCCGTGTCCCAGCTCGATTCCCGCATCAATGAGGCCGTTAAGCTGGGCTATGAGAGGATATTTATCTCCGGCCACGCCAAGGTCAAGCACCGCGCCAAGGTGGTCAAGCTCAAGGACGTCAAGGACCTCTATCTGGCCCTGGACAAGGCTTGAGAGGTGGACAAGGCGATGTTGCTTGACAATTATCCCCAGCCTCAGAAACTGAACATATGAATTCAAAATACCTACTGATAAGCATAATAGTCACGATTTGCGCGGTGGGCCTGTTCCAGCTGACCGGCGCCGGCAGGCTGAACTATCCTGAATACAAGGTCAGCGCCGGACAGATAGCCGATTTTGATGTGGTGGCCCCCTTCGATTTCCCGATCATGAAATCCGAGGAGCAGGTCCAGCAGGAGTATCAGGCTGAACTGGCCAGGCTCGGCCGGCCGCATAAGCTGGACCCGGATGTGGAATTCGCGGCCTACAGCAATCTGGACAAACTCTTCGAACTCCTCTACGAAGCAGCCTCCAGTGATGATGAGGAAGCGCTCGAGATCACCGCCCGGCAGTTGGGATTCCAGCTGGAAAGCGCCTCCCTGGCCCAGATCGGCAATCCGGCCAGGATCAGGACCGCCTATGCCAACATCCGGAACAACCTGAGCTATGCCTACAATGTGGGCATCTATGCCAACGCCAATTCGGACAGCATCCTGGTGCTGGACTCCGGAGGCCTGGAAAAACGCAACGCGGCGAGGTATTTCCAGCCGGAGCAGGTGCTGCGCCTGGTCGTTTCGAGGGTCGACGCGGTTCTGGCCAGGATCGTCGCTGCCAACGCCAATACGCTCATCAAACCGAACCTGCTGGTGGATGAAAAGGCCTATGAAGAGCTCAAAGGGGAGGTTTTGGAGGCGATCGACACCACTTCCGGGATAGTGGAACAAAACGAGGTCGTGATCAGGAAAAACCAGCGCCTGAGCGAAGAAGACATCCGCAAACTGAATTCCCTCACCCGGGAATACAAGGCCCGGGGCGAAAGCAAATCCCCGCTGATGCAGCTTCTGGGCCTGCTGGGCCTGCTGCTCTATGTGTTTTTGACCGTCATCAGCTTCAACTACAACCTCTCTCAAACCGCTTCTGAAGACATCAGGCGCGACCACAGCATCATCATGCTGAACCTGGGATTTGTGCTGCTGGCCGTGATGGCGGTCGTGAACAGCCAGCTCTTGGGCCTGGATATCTTCCACATCCCCTTTGCCATGCTGATCATTTCCTCAGCCATCCTGGTCGGTTTCGATTTTGCCGTCTACTACTCCGTCTGCGGCACCCTGCTACTGGGGCCTTTCGTAAATTGGGACGTGTATGGCATGGCGGTGCTTCTGCTGGCTGCCCTGCTCACCCTCGCCCTGATCCGCAGATTCAGATCCAAGCACGAATTCCTGCGGATCTGGTTTTTCCAGTTCATCTCCGTCAACCTGATCAGCAACGCGTTTAACCTCTATTCCTACACCGGCGAAAGCCTGGGCGACAAGATCGGCGGGGCGGTCAGGAATGCCGGATATTCCCTGGTTTCCACCACCATAGCGGTTCTGGGCTGCCTGGCCATCGTCACTTTTTTTGAGCGAAAATGGAACCGCGCCACCAAACAGGTTCTGCTGGAACTGCTGGATTTCAACCATCCCCTCCTCAAAAAGCTGGCCACCAATGCCGCCGGGACCTACCATCATTCCCTGATCGTGGGCAACCTGGCTGAACGGGCCGCCGAAGCCATAGGCGCCAATCCCCTGCTGGCCAGGGTCGGCAGCTACTACCACGATGTTGGCAAGGCCGCCAATCCGGAGATCTTCACCGAAAACAACGAGGATTCCAGCCTGGTCCACGACAAATACAGCCCCGAGGAAAGCGCCGATTTCATCCGCGACCACGTTAAACAGGGCATCGTCCTGGCCGGCAAGTACCACATCCCCCAGGCCGTGATCGACATCATCGTCCAGCATCACGGCACCAGCAGCATCAGATATTTCCTGGAAGCCGCCCAACGCAACGGCGGAGTGGCCGATGCCACGGACTTCAGCTATCCGGGGCCTTTGCCCAGAAGCAAGGAAGCTGCCCTGGTCATGATCGCGGACATCGTGGAATCGACCACCAAGGCCAAGGAAGACATCAGCGACCAGGAAATCCACAAGATCATCGAAGACACGGTCCAGCGCCTGATCCGGGAAGGGCAGTTCGACGAAGCGCCGATCACCCTAAAAGAGCTGGCCGTGGCCAAACAGGTGATGTATCCCGTTTTGGAAAGCATCTACCGCAAACGCATCGACTATCCGGAAGAAAAACAGCCTTGAGCAAGTGCCAGTTCAATCTCACCAACCAGAGCGGCATCGACGTGGATGAAGCCCCCCTGAGGCTCTGCGCGGAAACGGTTTGCGCCGGGGAATGCCCAGCCCCCGCCTGCGAGGTCGACCTGCTGCTCTGCGCCGACCCTCAAATGCGGGAATTCAACCGCCTCTACCGGGGCGACGATTCGGTCACGGATGTGCTCTGCTTCAGCGCGCCGGATGAGCTTGCCGGCCTCGTCAACCCAGAGGCCGAGGCCCTGCCCTGCGATATTATCATTGACATAAATCAGCTGGATAGACAAAAGGGTCCCAATACATTGGAAAAGGAATTGATGGAAGTTTTTATCCACGGTCTGCTGCACGCGTTCGGTTATGACCACATTCGCCGGCAAGACCAGGAAATTATGGCCAACAAAGAACAATATTACAAACAAATGATGGAAGGTAAGCAACATCGTGGATGACGGCTCAGCGTTTTTATTAATTCTGCTCTTACTCCTTTCGGCCTATTTTTCAGGCTCGGAAACGGCCTTCTTTTCCCTCCCCCGCATCTATCTGAAGAAACTCGAGAACGGCAAGGCCGCCAGCGCCAAGAGGATCCTCAGCCTGCTGCGCCAGCCCCGGCGCCTCTTGATCACCATCCTACTGGGCAATACCTTTGTCAACATGGCGATCACCTCCCTGGCCACGATCATGGCCCTGAGGATCGCCGAACGCCTTGGCCGCAGCCCGTCCCCGATCGTAACGGCCCAGGTGGTCATCACCACCCTGGTGATCGTGATCTTTTGCGAGATCATCCCCAAACTGGTGGCGCTTTCCACGGCTAATGTCTTTGCCCGCCTGAGCAGCTTGCCGATGCAGGTATTGAACCTGGCCTTGCTGCCTTTGGTCTGGCTGATCGAGAAGCTGAGCATGCTGGCTTCCAGCAAGCAGGGCGCGGACCGGATCCTTTCCTCCCGGTTCACCACGGAGGAGTTTCACAGCCTGATCCAATCCGAAAGTTCGCAGCACAGCCTGGACGAGCATGAAAAGCAGATGCTGGTGGGCTTGTTCCGCTTCCGCGAGGCCAAACTGACCGAGATCTACGTCCCCCGCGTCAGGATGAAGGCCATCGAGGTGGACCAAAGCCTGGACGAACTGCGCGACCTGATCGTTTCCAGCGGCTTTTCCCGCATTCCGGTCTATCGCGAGACCATCGACGAGATCATCGGCATCATCTATGTCAAGGACCTGGTCCTCTATCCCGAAAAGAAGCGCATCGCGGACATCATGCGGCCAGCCTGGTTCGTGACCGAGAATATGAAGGTGCAGACCCTGCTGAACCAGTTCAAGACCCGCAAGCTCCAGATGGCCGTGGTGGTGGACGAATATGGCGGCACCTCCGGGATCATCTCTTTGGAAGACATTCTGGAAGAGATCGTTGGCGAGATCCACGACGAATACGACCGCGACGAAGTGCCCGAATTCACCCGCGTGGACGACAGCACTTTCAAACTCCGGGGCGCTTACAACATCCGGCAGTTCAACCACGAGTTCAACGCGGAGATCGACCCTGAGGAATACGACAACGTGGCGGAGTTTCTTCTTTCCCAGTTCAACCACGTTCCCGCGGTCGGCGAAACCTATGTGCTTGAATCCTGCTGGGAGTTCCGGGTTCTGGAAAGCAACGGCAGAAGCATCAACCTGGTGCAGGTCAAAAAGCTTGATGAATAGGGCGTTCTTTCCTGGCCGATGTCCTCAAAAGGGCCTTCCGGCAACTTCCCTCTGACATGCAGGACCTCAAAAGGAAACTGACCCTGACCGCGCCGGTCGTCTGGCTGGTCCTGATCTGGACCGTTTCCTCGATTCCCGGCAAAAGGATGCCTTCGCTAAAGGTCATCAGCATCGACAAGCTGGCCCATATCGGCCAATACCTGGTGCTGGGCCTGCTGGTGAACCAGGCGCTGAAATCGCTCAGGATCAGAAGCGGCGCCGTCCCCTGGATCTATCTGGCCCTGCTGCTGAGCGCCGGCTTTGACGAATGGCATCAGCGTCTGATCCCGCATAGGTCCGTGTCCTGGTGGGATTTCGTGGCCAACGGGATCGGCCTGGGCATCGCCTTTTCATTTTTCTGGTTCAGCCGTGATCGAAGTAAAGAACCTACACCTTAGCTTCGCCGGGGCCAAGGTCCTGGAGGACATCAGTTTCCGCCTCGAAAGCGGGGAAAACCTGATCATCCTCGGCCGCAGCGGGGCAGGCAAAACGGTCCTGATCAAGGCCATGCTGGGCCTCTTCCAACCGGACCGGGGCAGCGTGACGGTCGACGGGATGGATGTCTACAGCCGCGACCGCTCCAAGCGCGACGAGATCCGGCAGCTTTTCTCCATGGTCTTCCAGAACGCCGCCCTGCTCGATTCCTTTTCCGTGTTCCAGAATGTGGCCCTGCCCCTCTATGAGCGCCGCAACCTGGAGTACGGAGAGGTTTTGGAAAAAGTGCGCAAAAGCCTGGCTGTCGTGGGCTTGGAAGACACCCTGGATAAATTTCCCTCCGAACTCAGCGGCGGGATGCGCAAGCGGGTGGGCATCGCCCGGGCCCTGGTCTACGACCCCCGCTACATCATTTTCGACGAACCCGTTTCCGGCCTCGATCCCATCACCGCCAGCGAAGTTTTGTATTACATCACCCAGATCATCCGCTCCGTGCAAGCCACCACCATCACCATCACCCACGACATCCGCAATCTGCGCGACATCGGCGACCGGGTGCTCTTTCTGGACAAGGGCAGGGCTCTGTTCTTCGGCACTTTGGACCAGATGGACAACTGCCCCGATCCACTGCTCAGGCAGTTCATGGATTGACGCCCATGCCCGCCGCAGCTTTCAATTGCTCCGTCTTTCCCAGCGAATCCTGGCCGGATATCGTTCCCAGCGCCTCTTTCCCCTTTTCCGGGCGCTTATGCCGGTGGACAATTCACCCTACACACTCCGAACAAAGTACGGGATGTGTAAGGCGAAAGTACGGCCGGGATACGATCCTGCAAGAGGAGCGGAAAGAGGGAGGCCGGAATCCAGCGCGGCAAACAGAAAGGGGCAGAAGACCATGACCCCCGCTCAGCCCAGGCCACTCGTGCTGTTGGCTTTCCTCACCGCCACGGCCTGCAGCATCCACATTTTCGAAAGCCTGATCATGCGCCTGCTGCCTCTGCCATTCATCCGCCTGGGCCTTTCCAACATCATCGTGCTTTATCTCATCCTGCAAAGAAAGCCCTGGCAGGCGGTCGCGGTCAACCTCACCAAATCGGTCGTGGGCGGGGCGGTCACCTTCACCCTTTTAACCCCGGCCACCCTGCTCTCCCTCTGCGGGGGGCTTGCGGCCATTCTGGCGATGTGGGCCGCAGATCGCAGCAGGCTCGGCTTCAGCGTCTTTGGGGTGAGCGTCCTGGGGGCTTTGGCGCATAACCTCACCCAGTTGATGCTGGTCCAGAGGGTGGTTCTGCCGGGGGCGCGTGTTTTTGTGTTGACACCAATACTGCTGTTTTTAGGCTTGTTCAGCGGGATCGTCACCGCGTGGATTTTACTGGCGGTCCAGGCCAGGTTCAAACTGATCGGGTTGGAAAAATATGAAAAAGAAACATAAAAGGATAACCGGCAAACTGCTGCTCTGGGCAGGAGTGGCTTTCTGCGTCCTCTTCGGAGTGTTCATCGGCGCCTTCTGGTTCTACCAGGATGATCTGCCGCCGACAGCCGAACTGAAGAATTACACCCTTAGCTCGGGCAGCGAAGTATACGACAAAGATGGCAGGATGATCTACCTCTTTGCCTTCGAGAAACGCAAACTGGTTTCCCTGAAAGAACTGCCGCCGCATCTGGTCGACGCTTTGCTGGTTACGGAAGACAAACGGTTTTACAGCCATTTTGGCATTGATCCGATCAGCCTCGCCAGGGCGTTTCTGGTCGACATCAAGCATCTCGGCTTTTCCCAGGGCGCCAGCACGATCACACAGCAGATGGCCCGGAACATGTTCCTAACCCTGGATAAAAAGGTCTCACGCAAGATGCGGGAAGCCATCCTGGCCTTGCGCATCGAATCTTCCTTCACCAAGGACGAGATCCTGGAGATCTATTTCAACAAGATCTTCTGGGGCGTGCAAAACCACGGCGTCGAGACCGCTTCCCTCTATTATTTCGACAAACACGCGCGGGACCTCAGCATTCCGGAAGCCGCCATGATCGTCGGGATGATCCAAAGGCCGAACTATTACGACCCCAACAAGCATCCGGAGCGGGCCCTGGGCCGGCGCGACTATGTTTTGGAGCGGCTGTACAAGGCCGGCAAGATCAGCGAAGCGGAATATACCGCGGCGCTTGCCACTCCCGTCAATTCCCAGCAGGGAAGCAGTTACAGCCGCTTCGCCTCGGACTATTTCATCGAGCACATCCGCCTCTATCTGGAGCATAAATACGGCACGGAAAAGCTCTTTGAAGGCGGACTCAAGATCTATACGACCATCGATTCGGAACTCTCCAGCGCCGCGGATTCCATCATGAACGCCTATCTGACCCGCAACGAGACCAACGGCCGCTACCCCAACCGCTTCTCGCAGGTGCCCAAAAACTCCCACGACATCGACACCAAATACATCCAGGGCTGCCTGCTCATGATCGACAACAAGAACGGGCACGTCCGCGCCATGATCGGCGGCAGGAGCTTTGCCCACAGCAAATACAACCGCATGACCCAGGCCAAGCGCCAGCCCGGATCCTCGATCAAACCTGTCTACTACACCGTGGCCGTGGAACAGGGCTATACACCGGCAACCGTCATCAACGACGCCCCGATCAGCTTCGGCAACTGGACCCCGCAGAACTACAACCGCTCCTATAACGGCCTGACCAGGATGCGCGTCGCCCTGCAGTGGTCCTACAACGTCTGGGCGGTCAAATGCGCCCAGGATATCGGTTTGAACTCACTTACCGACGCCTTCCAGCGCTTCGGGCTGAAGGTCCGGGCGGAAAACCTCACCGCCGCGCTCGGTTCGCATGAAGTGACGCCCATCGACATGGTCACCGGCTTCACCGCCTTTCCCAATGGCGGGATGCGGGTAACGCCCGTTTTCATCACCCGGGTGGAGGACGCCAAAGGCAAGATCCTGGAAAGGAACTCGACCCAAAAACACAAGGTCTGTTCCCCAGAAGTGGCCTACATCATGACCAGCATGCTGGAAACCGTCACCAATACTGGCACCGGAGGCGGATCCCGCAACGGCTATATCTGGCCCAACGCCGGCAAGACTGGCACCAGCCAAAACTACAACGATTCCTGGTTCATCGGCTTCAACAAAGCCTACACGATGGGAATCTGGACCGGTTTCGACAACAGCCGCACCCGGGCCGGAACCGCCCACGCGGCCAGCATCTGGGGCCCGATCATGACCAGGGCCATCAAGCTGGACAACAAAGGCCGGACCCCCGCAGCCGACGATCCGCGCTATTCCTTTTCCATGCCGCCCAAGATCGTGAAGCAGAACATCAATCCCAGAACAGGCTTTTCAGTAAGTTCCGGCGGCATCCCGGAGGTGTTCATCGAGGGAACGGAGCCTCCCGCGGTCGGCGATTCCCTGCAATACAACTTCTCTCCCACCAGCTACGGCTATCAGGACCTGTGAGGCTGGACAGATGATAATCTTTGATGATCACAAAGCCGCCTGCTTTTATCCCCTGGCCCTGAACCGCAGTGTGGGAGACCTGCGTTGCGGGATCCTGAAGCTGCGCCAGAGGCTGCAGCAGTTTCTGGGCGACGGAGAATATCAGCTTTGGCTGGAGCCGCGCCTCCAAGCCCTCTACCGGGAACGCCATCCCGGCTGGCAGATAAACCAGGCCTCCGATCCTGGGTCCCTGTTCGTGAACTCCCGGCTGATGGTCACATTCGAGGCTGTCGAAGCCGTGGAGAAACTGCGCGCCAACCAATGCCTCCAGCGCGGGGATGAGCTGATCGCCTTTCGCGCCCGGGATAGTTTTAGCTCCCTGCCCAAGCTCGCGGACCTCAAAGAGGCCGGTTTTTCCCTGATATCCTGCGAATTGGCCAGCTACGGCAATCTGAGCGACCTGATCCACGACAACGAACGCTTGCTCCGCTTCGATTTCGAGCAATTCTTCTATGAGCAGGACAACTACTTCGAGACCGAACCCGGCGTCACCGCCCTGAATCCTTACAGCATCTGGATCGGGGAGAATGTTGAGCTCAAGCCAGGCGTGGTCCTGGATGCCTCGGAAGGCCCGATAGTGCTGGATGAGGGGGTGCGCGTGCTGCCCAACGCTGTCATCATTGGGCCAGCCTATATCGGCAGGAACAGCCTGATCAAGGTTGGCGCCAAGATCTATCCAGGCAGTTCCATCGGCCCCGTCTGTAAAATCGGCGGCGAGGTCGAAGGCAGCATTTTCCAAGCCTTCTCGAACAAGCAGCATGACGGCTTCCTCGGCCACAGCTATGTGGGAGAGTGGGTAAACATCGGCGCGGACACCAACAACAGCGACCTCAAGAACACCTATGGGAACGTGGGCTTCTATTCCTACGCAGCCAAAGATAAGGTCGATTCCGGCAGGATGTTTTTGGGCGCGCTGATTGCGGACCACGTCAAGCTGGGCATCAACGCCAGCCTCAACACGGGCTGCGTTGTCGGCATCGGCTGCAACCTCTGGGGCAGCGACCTGATCGCGGATTTCATCCCCGATTTTTCCTGGGGCAGGGCTTCCGAGCTCAGCCGCCATCGCTTTGAGGCCTTTTGCCAGACCGCGGGCCTGGTCAAGCAGCGCCGCAAACTCCCGTTCACAGCTGCCGAGCGCGAGCTGTACCAAACTTTGTACGCTGAACTGGAGAGCTCATACTGAACCACAGACAAGTCCAATCTGGAGAAACAATGCAAGAATACATAGAAGTCGAATTCCGTTCCGGGCGTTTGGGCTATTACCAAAACACCCAGAACCTGACCATCAACCCTGAAGACCTGATCATCGTCGAGGTCGAGCGGGGCGATGACATCGCCCAGGTCGTGCACCTGAGCATCAGCGGGCAAGACATCGTCCCCCAGCCTCCCCAGGGCGGCAAGACCTACAAGATCAAGCGGCTCGCCACCGAAGAGGACATCGAAAAACTGCACAACCTGCCCCACGAGGAAGAGAAAGCCGCCCGCACCTTCGAAGACGTCCTGCGGCGCTATTCGTTCGACATGAAGCTGATCGAGACGGTGTTCCAGTTCGACGGCAACAAGCTGACCTTCTTTTTCACGGCCGAGGGCAGGATCGATTTCCGCGTCTTCGTGCGTGAACTGGCCACCGTTTTCCGCACCCGGATCGAGCTGCACCAAACCACCGGGCGCGACGAGGCCAAACGCCTGGGCGGCTTTGGCATGTGCGGCCTGCAATATTGCTGCGGCAATTTCCTTAAACGCTTCAACCAGGTGACGATCAAGATGGCCAAGGACCAGAACCTGGCTGGAAATCTGGCCAAGATCTCCGGACCCTGCGGCAGATTGCTCTGCTGCCTCAATTTTGAGGAGAATTTCTATCTCGAGGAAGGCCGCGACCTGCCCATACCGGGCACCTGCGTAATGTATCAGGGCAAGCGGATGTATGTGTTCAAAACCGACGTCCTGAACAAGAAGATCCATCTCTCAGACGAGGACCAGAGCCTCACCGAGATCGATCTGGAATCGTTCCAAAAGCTGGAAGTGGTCTCCGTTCCGGATATTGAGACATGCTAAGCAGCATCCACGGGATCCAGCCCCAGGACCTGATCGAGTTCCTGGGCGGATATTTTCCCGCTTACCGAGCCAAACAGCTGCTCAAATGGCTCTATTCCCGCTTCGTCTTCGATCCTGCCCTGATGACGGACCTGCCTGCCGATTTCCGGGAATTCCTGCTAAGCAGCTTCGACCTCAGCTTGCCCCGGATCGAGGATAAACCCGTCTCCAGGGACGGCAGCGAGAAATTCCGGCTCTCGCTTCAGGACGGTTCCCAGATCGAGATGGTGCTGATGCCCGAGGGCAGGAAACTCACCCTCTGCCTCTCCACGCAGGTAGGCTGCGCGAGGGCCTGCGCCTTTTGCGCCACCGGCTCGATGAAGCGCAAGAGAAACCTCGCCATCCACGAGATCGTCCAGCAAATCCTGCTGGCCTCTCAGAACGCGCCCCAACCCATTACCAACCTCGTTTTCATGGGCATGGGCGAGCCGCTGGATAACCTGGACAACGTTTTGGAAGCCCTCAAGCTGATCCAAAGCGAAGACTCCCTGGCTTTCAGCCCCCGCCGCACCACCATCTCCACCTGCGGGATCGTGCCCGGGATCCATCGCCTGGCTGATTCCGGGATCAAGGCCAAGCTGGCCGTCTCGCTCAATGCCGCCCGCGGCGAGGTCCGCGACGTTCTGATGCCCGTCAATCAAAAATATCCCCTGCCAGTTCTCAAAAAAGCCCTGCTCTACTACCAAAAGAAAAGCCCCTTCCGGATCACATTGGAATACATCCTCATCCCCGATGTGAACATGGGTTACCTCGATCTGAAAGCCCTGCGTAAATTTTCCGGCGACCTGTCCTGCAAGATTAATTTCATCCCCTACAACGAGATACCTTCCCTCCCCTATCGCTCTCCCACGGAAAGTGAGATCGAGTCTTTCATGGAGGAGGCCCGTTCCCTGCCCCAGGCCGTAACCCTGCGCCGCAGCAAGGGCGCGGACATCAGCGGCGCCTGCGGTCAACTGGTGGTGAAGGCCCGCCCCCCAAAATCTGGAGGTTCCCAATGACCAAAATTGAAAAGATCGCCCGCCATCTTTTTGGCGACAATCCGCCCTGCAAATGCGGCGGCGGACACAAGATCTGCCTCGGCTGCGCCGTCTGCCGGGCAGCGAAGCCAGACCAAATCTACGACCCGGACTCCGGCATCGCTTCCATCATCGACGCCACGCTGCTCAAGGCCGATGCCAACCAGAGCGAGATCAACGCCCTCTGCGACCTCGCCAACGACTATAAATGCGCCTCCGTCTGCGTCAATTCCCACTATTCCCATCCCCTGCAGTTGCGGCTCGCGGCCTCCGTGAAATCCTGTACCGTGATCAATTTTCCCCTCGGCGCCGGCTACATCTATGCCGTGGCCGCGGAAGCCCTGGCCGTCATCAACACCGGCATCGAGGAACTGGACATGGTGCAGAACCTGAGCGCCGTGAAAAGCGGCCATCCGCTCCATTCCTACGAACTGGTCAAGGCCATCGCCGAGCTGGCCCGCAGCAACAAGGTTTTGCTCAAAGTGATCCTGGAAACCTGCTTCCTGAGCGAGGATGAGATCATCGCCTGCAGCCTCTACGCCAAGAAGGCCGGGGCCGAATTCGTCAAGACCTCGACGGGCTTCGGGACCGCGGGCGCAACGGTCGAAAACGTAGCCCTGATGCGGTCAACCGTGGGACCCAAGATCGGCGTCAAAGCCTCCGGCGGGATCCGCACCAAGGAACAGGCCCTGGCCATGATCGCAGCAGGCGCCAACCGCATCGGCGCCAGCAACGTCAAAGCGCTGCTCTGAGGATGCCCAGATGATGCAGGTCAACCTCGCCGGCTACAACATCGACAGCAGCCTGATCAAGCGGCTGAACACGGAAACCGCCACCCCGGAAGTGATCTCCGCCGCCTATGCCAGGATCAGCCGCAGCCCCAAATCCGTCACCGAACTGCGCGAAGAGGCCCTGATGGAACTGGAAAAGGCGCGCAAATCCAACCGCAACATCATCTTTGAGCTGGGCCATGCCTCGGTCGCCGAGCACGCCGTCTTCAACTTCGACATCATCGGCATTTCCCGGCTGCTCACTGAGACCCTGGAAACCGTGCGCTTCGCCTCCTTCACGGAAAAATCCCAGCGCTATGTCACCTTCCAAAACGACTATGTGGTGCCCTCCGAACTGAACGAACCCCGGCACGAATCGCTGAAAGGGGCTTACATCAAGCTGATGGACAGCCTGTTCAATGAATACCGGGAAAGCTTCGAGGCCCTCGTCAAATTCCATGAAAGGGAAACACCCGGCCTGTCCAAGCTCGAGCGGGAATGCCGAGCCAAGGAAGACGCCCGCTACATCCTGCCCCTGGCCGCCAAAACCCAATTGGGCATGACGATCAACGCCCGCAGCCTGGAAAACCTGCTCCGCCGCCTCGCGGCCAACCCCCTGCAGGAAGCCGCCGAGCTCCATGCGGCCCTGCTCAACCTTTCCCAGGAGGTCTGCCCCTCCCTGGTCCGCTACACCAAGAAAGACAGCTTCAGCGGCACCTTCAGCGCGCAAGGCATCAACCCCGGCGGGGATGATTTCCAGGATGACGAAAATGTGCGCGTGGTTTCCCTGACCCCGGACCCGGACGACCTGATCCTCGCCGCCCTGCTTTTTGAACAGGCCCAGGCAGACATGGCCCATTGCCGGGATACGATAGCGGACATGGATTTTGACGCCAAGCGCGAGCTCTGGCGGCAGGTCTTTGCCGGCATCAAGCCCTGGCACAAGATGAGCCGCGCCTTCGAGTTGGTGGACCTGGTCTTCGAGCTCAACATGTCCGAAAGCTGCTGGGCCCAGTTCAAACGCCACCGCGTGGGCACCCTCATCAAGCAAACCAACCCCTCCATCGGGCCTTTCACCCTCCCGGAAGAGATCTTCGACCTCGGCCGCGAACCCCAGTGGGGCCAACTTCTGGAGAGGCTGGAGAAGTTCCGCCCCAAACTGCGCCAGGTTTTTCCCGACCTCTCTGCTTACATCCGCGTCAATTCCGACAAGGTCAAGGTCCTGGCCAAAATGAACCTCCGCGAGCTGTACCACTTTGTGCGCCTGCGTTCGGACGAACACGCCCAGTGGGAGATCCGCGCCCTGTCCGACTGGATGGCCAACCATCTTCATGTCCTTTGCCCCAACGCCGCCGCGCTGCTCTGCGGTAAAAGCGAACTTTCTGGCGAGCTTTGATGGACTATGTCGCAACCGGCAACGGTTCTGATGTCAATCCACCCTTTTTTTCTGCAGCAAGGTTTGCTTTTCGTATCCCGCCCGATTCTCGCCAGGCGGGCGGGCATCCGGCGGGAAACCGGCAGGAAACGAAGCTGTGGAGCTTGAGGGCGTTTGCGACGGGATCAGATCGGAATTCCCCAACCCTTGCAAGAGAGTCTGTTCAATCAGTCCCGCCGCTAAATGGATTGACAGAAATCCCCCCTTCCCAACCCATGTACGTAAGCAA
>JAHYIU010000013.1 GCA_019429425.1 Candidatus Syntrophosphaera sp. | reverse complement strand
CCCATCGCCTGCAGGCTGGTCATCAGGATCATGCCCACCGCCGCGAAGGGAATGGCGAAAGCGTAGGCGTCGATGATCTGCTTGCCGATCTCCATGATCCGCGGATCCTTGATGAAGGCGCCCACCAGGGCTTTCGGAAACAGCACGAACAACAGGGTAAACACCAGCGCAAGGCAAAGATTCATGAATATGGCGGTGCGGATCACCTGTTTCATCCGGGCATAATTGGCCGCCCCATAGTTGAATCCGATCAGGGCCTGCACCCCGATGGACATGCCGATGAACACGAAAATGGGGATGGAAAAGACCCGCGAGGCCACACCCAGCGCGGCAACCGAAAGGTCGCTGTATCTGGATGCCAGGTTGTAGGCGATGGTGTTTCCCACCGTCATCATGATCTGGCTCAGCGAGGCGGGGATCCCGATCAGGAGAATCTGGCGGTAGGTTTCCCAGCGCAGGCGCAAATACTTGCGCGAAGGTTTGGCGACGCTGTGTTCGGAACGGTAGTAGTAAAAGTAGTAAAGCATCCCCAGGCCCTGCCCGATCACGGTGGCGACCGCAGCGCCGGTCACGCCCATCTTGAACACGAAGATGAACAGCGGGTCCAGGACGATGTTTGCCCCTGTCCCGATGAACATTCCATACATGGCCTTTTTCGCCGCCCCTTCAGCCCGCACCAACTGCACCATGGCAAACTTGAGCATAACGAACGGGCATCCGAGCAGGATTATCCTGATGTAGCGGCCGGCCGGGCCCGCAGTATCAGCGCTTGCGCCCACCGCCTTGAGGAACAGGGGAACGGACAGCAAGCCCACAACGATCAGCAGCAACGAGATCACCAGGGTGCTGAACACCGCTGTACTGGTGGTCTCCCGGGCCCGCTCGTAGTCCTTTTTCCCCAGCAGGCGGGAAAGATAGCTTCCTCCCCCCATGCCGAAGATCCCCGCGATCGCCATCTGGAACATGAACAGCGGCATGGAGATCGATACGGCCGCCAATTGGATGGGGTCGTTCAGCTTGCCGATGAAAAAGGTGTCCGTCAGGTTGTAGACGATGTTCACCAGCATGCTCAGCACGCTGGGCAGCGCCATGTAGATGATGGCCCGCGGCACCGGCGTGTTTTCCAGGATGTGGAGGTTCCTCTTGTGCATTCTTTCTTGTTCCTTGCTTGCCAGAATTTTGAACTTGCCGATTTTGTCAACAACTGTGAACCTCCGGGGTCGGTCCGGTTTTCGCGGCCTCAGATTTCGTTCCCGAATCTTTATAAAGTTGCACCCCAACTTGCATTTGGGTTTACCAGCCAAAGTGGTCGTAACTGTTTATAGGATTATGAGATGAATAAAATTGCCTTTAGCTGTGTCACAGTGTCTTTGGACATTTTTGGTCTAGTTCCTGACCTGGTTGCAGCAAATAAGGACAGACAGTGGGTATATATCTATCAGGAGGCTGGCATCAATTAGGGCTATTGATCTAAGTGGGGGTATTTATGTGGTTAAATGAATAAATTGTATGTCATAAATGGCAAACAACCCAATTCCGGAGTTACTCCCAAGAGGCCCTGCACAATCCTGATCGTGTTTCTTCCCAAGCAAGATATTTGATATAATGCAATGATTCGAAGGATTCATGTGTGGAGTCATGTAACAAATATATCTTGACAGCTTTAAGCATCAAGTCAAACTTGCCATTTGGTTGATTATTGGTTGAATTATAAGCGCGTACAACCATGGCTCGGGATTTACAATCCTTTCGAATCCTGGTTGAGAAAGCCGCTACATGTTCAAACTCTAATGAAGGTACAAATGAGCAAAGCTATTTTTCGGACGTTCAAGGGTATTCATACTTACCGCGCGAGGATAGATTCAAAACCATATCATTCCGGATATATACTAAAGGCAATAGGATTTTTATGTAAAAAGGAGATTAGCATGATACATTTCAAAAAAGTAGTTCTGGCCTTGCTGCTGATGGGAGCCAGCCTGACCCTGCCGGCGCAGAATCATATGGACGTGATCCTGGATCTGGAGGGAAACCAGTGGTACGACCATTTCGGGATCAAGCTCGCCGCGCTGGATTTCAACGGCGACGGATTCGATGACCTGGCGGTGCTGCAGTCCTGGTGGGTGCCGGACAGCCTGGACGCCCAACTGGGCGCGGAATATGTCGGCCGCAACTGGGGCCGGATCCTGTTCTATTACGGCGGTCCTGGTTTCGACGGAATCCCGGACTTCACGATCGAGGGCGAGCGGCCTAACCATTTCCGCTACGCGGGAGTGATAGAACGTTTCGCGAGCCTTGGGGACATGAACGGCGACGGCTACGACGACCTGGGGATCTTCGATTATCCAAACAGGATCGCCGTCTACTTCGGCGGCGCCGCTCCTTCCACCCAACCGGGATTCATGATCGACCCCATACCGGACGCCACCACAAACAGTTATTTCAGTATTATGCCCTGCGGCGACCTCAACGACGACGGATATGACGATCTGGCGTATTTTTTCAATAACGACAGCTACACGGGCTACGGTTCGCTGCGGCTGGTTTTCGGCGGGACCTTCCAGGAGCTGGTTGTGGCGGAGACCTACGTCGGCAACTACGAATACCGCTATATCCACGGCATCGGGGACATCAACAGCGACGGCTTCGGCGACTACGTGATGACCATTTTCCAGCAAGGCGGAGGGCAAATGATCAACAGTGCTTATCTTGGCTACGGCGGGCCGCAGATCGACCCGACGGATGCGGCCTTGTTCAGTGAAGTGACGTATGCCTCATGCAACATGAGAAGGCCTCTGGGTGACGTCAACGGCGACGGCTACGCCGATTTCGTGGGTTTGATGGACGGGCTTATCAAATGCTGGTACGGCGGGCAAAGCATATCAGCCGACTACGACCTGAGTCTGTATCCCTATTACCAGGGCGGTGGTGCATCTGATCACGGTCTCGTTCACGGCGATCTCAACGGCGATGGCTATGAGGATGTGATAGGCGCGGATCCCCGTGTCGGATATTTTGACGGCCGGGCTTGCGTCTGGCTGGGCGGGGCCAACATGAACGGGACCGCGGACCTCTTCATCAATGCCTGGGCGTACGGCATGCAGATGGGCCTGGGCATCGCCAGCGGGGACTTTAATGCCGACGGCTGCGACGACCTGGCCATCTCCTGCCCCACTTTCCCTGATATCTCATCTTTCCCCGGCAGGCTCAGGGTTTACGCCGGCAACCCCCAACTGGCGGACACCACCACCGGCATCGAGGAAGAGGTCATGCCCGGGATCGGCTGGTATTTCCGGGCTTTGCCCAACCCCCTGCCCGGGGGAAGCGGGCTCCGGCTGAGGTTTTACGGCAGCGGATATGAGGCTTGCCCTGGCCTGGAACTGAAGATCTGCAATCTGCGCGGTCAGCTTGTGTACAGCGGCGATATCGCCCAGGCGGCCCTGGAGCGGGGCGAAATGGAGATCGGAGTGCTGAAACTGGCGGCGGGGGTCTATATCGCCGAGCTGAGCCAGGGCGGGCAAAAGCTCCAAAGCGCCAAATTCACCGTTAAATAGGAGGAAAAAATGAAAAAGACGATTAACATCGCGCTGTTGCTGCTGATGCTATGCGCGGCGGCAAGTTTAATGGGCGGGCATTCGGATGATTTTGTGCTGGGGGCCTTCAGCGAAAATGCCCCCGGTGACGGGCTTGTAAACCTCAACTCCTCCTCATTCCGCGGTTTGTATGGATATTCAGTTTTGGCGACGGGAGTGTATCAGAAATTTGAGGCCGAATACGCCTCCGCTGAAGCCGTGCAGCCCGGCGAAGAGGATCTACCCCAGTTTTGCTACCAATCCAGGGACAGGGTTGGGCATTTCATATACGATCTCAGTTTCTCAAATCAAACATACTGGCATGTTCCTCCCGGTACCCGCGGCTACGCGTATCAAGACCTCTTTCACCGCTGGCCGGAAGCTGACGGCACCCTTCGCAGGATCGGTCCGGAATTCCGCTTTTTGAGGACCTGGAATTCCGCCGGGAAAGAGATCGATGCCGAAAACTGCCTCTACGTGAGGTTTATATTCAAGGCTACCGACTTGGATAAGCTGGCGGATAATGATACGCTCGCGACCTTCAGTTTCACCTGTTCCGACGCTACCTCCACTAACGCGGATTATCAAGCAGTCTGGTTTTACCACGGGAAGGACGATCCATCCCTTGCCGCCAAATCCCTGACCAAGGCGGAATACCTGGATCTTCCCATCGCGCATGCAGCGAATGATCCCTCAATGAAATGCGTGGAATTCAGGTTTCCTTTCGGGAATCTGAACTCCACTGATATATGCTCGCTCTTTGGCCAGGGCGTCGTGAAAGCCACGGCCTGGTACTGGCAACTGAAAAACCTGAACCCCCGGATGTGGTGGCATGGCAGGGGAAGCCTGATGCTGGATTACGTGGAATTCTCTGACAAGGTCTATAATGAATTTACGAACGATCCAAATGAGCGTGCCAGGCTTAGGAATTTTAACCCCGAAGATGATTACTTCGTAGAAAACCTTTCCCATCATTTCGGGATCGACGAGCCCAAGCATCCCCATTACCAGGCATATACAATATTAGAAGAACATTTGCGAGCCATGGGCGGAAAAGAACTGCTCACCGCCTCCAGCTTTGAGAAAAGGCAGGTGGCCAAGCCTGACGGAACCCCATTAAGGCTTACGCAAGCGTATATCGACGAAGTTAATCCCCGCGCACTGATGATAAACAGATACCCGTTAACCAATGAGCATGTTTGGTGGAATTGGGGTAATGCAGTAAACCTTAACGACTATGGTTTTGTGCAAAAGAAAATTGAAAAAACTGTGCTTAATGAGTATGATTATTACCGAAATATAGCTTCTGCTCGTTCAATGAAATTCATTGCCATGCCCCAAATTTCTGGCGAATGGAACCCTGAAGGAAACAAATGGGAATTTATCCTACCTCCAGGTAAGCTGGCCAAGTGTCTGCAATTGCTACCGCTATGTTATAAACCTGACGGAATAGTACCCTTCAAATTTGATATAAAAGAAGATAACCAAGATAACCAATATGCTATGGTAAAACAAATCAAGAAAATGATACTATTCAATCAATAAGGAGTTCAAAATGAAAAAAGGTATCGTGCTTATTGTACTGGTCGTGCTCGCTACGTACCTGCTAGGAGCATGGGTTCCTGTTCGAGGGGGAAATCAAGACCTAAACATCATCATCAACCATCAAGGCACAGATTACATTGAACTTGATATTGTTCTGAATGGCTTTTATTCGGAAGCCTGTATAGAAATGGGCAAAGGATTTGACAGGATAACCATTCCGGAGGGTCATAGCTACCGAGATCAGGGAAATCCTGATGTTATGCGAATTCGCAAGCTGATTGCCATCCCGGAATGTGACAACGTTTCGCTAAGCATTAACAGTAGCAATGGCGTAACATTATCTGATTATTGTGTATATCCAGTACCGAAGTTGGAGAATAAAGTCGATGGCAATGGCCTTTGTTACACCCAGGAGGAATTCTATCTTGATGATAACGCATATGCGATCTCGGGGTTTCTACCGGAATTTCCCGTGCTGATGGGTGAAATTGGATATTTCCGAGGGCAGAAATTTGCCGAGTTATTCATCTATCCTCTAGCGTTCGATGGAGTTGAGAATTCTATCTACTTCCATCAGGATACCCAGATTCGTCTTGATTTCTCTTGTCCTACAGGACCACTGGTTGAGAATACGGATGTTTTCAACGGCTCTGCAAGCGCGACATTTATCAACTACCCTTCAGATGGTACAACGGCAATAATCAATGACCGTCCAGATCGGGATGGAATTGTTATCTATGTCCCGATAGACAATGAAAACCAGGCGGATTATCTTGTAGCCGACTATCTGATTATAGCGGATGATAACTTTTTTGCCGCAGATCCCCTTGAGGGTTCCCCTGCATTAAACATGATCGCCCAACATCGGGCCAATTACAATGGATTCTGCGTGTCAGTGGTCAATGTAGAGGATATCTGCAATGTCTTTGATCTTGGTGGTGATCACAGAGAAGCCAGAGCTATTCGAGAATTCATCCATAGCGTATATATGAACGAATTAGCGCCAAACATGGGAGATCACCATCTGGGCTACGTGCTTCTCGTAGGTGATGTCGTAATGGATAATGGGATTAACGGCGTGTATACATCATACGATACCCAGTGGGCAGCACAGGATTGGACATTACCAGAAGCTGTAGTGACACCTGTACCATCGGATCATTACTATTCTCTTGTAAGCGGTACCGATACTCTGGCAGATCTGGCAATCGGTAGATTCAGCGCATCAAATGAAACTGAACTCTATAATATCGTGAGAAAAACTCTAGATTACGAATTGGTTTATGGTGTTGATAATTGGCGAGAAAACACCTTGTTTAGGTGGGGAGAAATTTTTTCTGATCTAACTTTAGACCAGCAGGCATATACAGTAAATTCCAATCATTTTGCCGACATCCTATATTATGAACCATATAGCAGCCACTTTCATTCATATTTATACACAAACGACCAGCAATACAACAATACCACCGATCTCATCAATCAAGGAATGATGTATGGCCTATGGATGAGCCATGGTTTTGTTCAGACTGTAGGAGACGGTAGTTACGTTCTCGAAGCTGCGCCGTATATCCAAAGCTTGTCCAATACTCACAAATACCCCAATCTATACATCGATGCCTGCCTTTCTGGCGCTTTCGACCACCCAGTTGACGATTGCCTGACGGAGACATTCTTAAACCAAGATCCAAATCGTGGTTTCGTTACTACGATCGGAAGTTCTAGAAAGGCCTCCGGGAGTTCTCTGCTGATACCGGATGCCTTGTATTGGAGATACGCGCAAAGTATTTGGAATCGTATGCTTTTTGTAAGCGGAGAGGCATTCCTGACAGCTAAGAACCTAACCAATAGGGAATGGGAGAGACATCAGTTTAATTTTATGGGAGATCCGGGGTTGAACCTGATGGCTTCAGGATTTCAGATCACTCAACAAATGGCCTACACCCAGGATGCTCTTATAACTACCGAAATTGAGGTGATGCCAGGCGCAACCCTTCATTTCGGAACAGGGATGACTGCTCCCATAAACATACGCTTTGAGCAAAACGGCAGACTTATCGTCCATGAAGGTGCAGTCTTGCATATCCATGATGATGTTCAAGTCTCCATGGGAGAGAACAATTCGATCGACATATATGGCAACTTGATCGTTGACCAGAATGTTAGCTTCTCAGGCTGGGAGTATGAGCCGGGCTCTCTGCGTATACATAACGGAATTCCTTCCATCGGGCTGACCGCGGTGGGGTTTGAGAACATGGTCATCAAAACCTCTCGCGCAAATACTGAATATCAATCTTGCGGTTTTGCGGATTCTGCCTTGAATATATCAGGCAGCAACGCGGTCATTAATCTCTGTATTTTCACCAGCTCGCCCCTCCTTGTATATTCGGACGGGAACAAGTCATTCTCAATAGGCATTACAAGCAATGAATTCTACAACTCACCAGTTGATATGGAAAGTGTGGCCAGTTTCTATATCAGCGATAACACATTCCAAAACTTGAACCTATTCCCTTATCCAAATGCCTTGAACCTTTTCCATTCAGGTTGGCGGGCCAACACCCTGCATGCCATTCTGGGCAATGACATTGGCGGCGAATCCTCTGCACTGTACCCGTTTGCTAATGGGATCTACGTATACAACAGCCATGCAGACATTAATATCAACAGTTTCAATAACAATCAGACATGTATCACATCCCTGAATGGATCATCTTGCACTGTTGCAGGAAACCGCGATGCCACCATCCCATCACAGACTCAACAATTTGTATTAAACGTTTATCCATATTGCGCCATTTATGCCGAGCATACAAGTTTCCCATATCGGGTATCATGGAACTACCTCACCAGTACCGTGTTTAGCGATGAACACTGGATGATATGCTATGATTATGATCACCAATTCTGCCTGCCTCATATCGTGTCTCACAATTGCTGGTCGAACTATTTCATCCCTGAAGATAACATAGATCTGACAAAATTCCTGATCACTCCGGTCTGGAATCTTCAGCCACAAAACTCAGAAATGACATCTGTGGAAGGGTTGTTCACCGAAGCAGTAACCAACAAAGAAGTTGGCAACTACACTTTGGCGGAGACTCAGTTCAAATGCATCATCGAAACCTATCCCGAAGATAAATTCGCAGAAGCCGCAGCGAAAGAACTATTACCGCTGACGGCATTGATTAGCCAAAACCTGAGCGCGCTTAAAACTTACTATTCCAATATTGATGTCTTTTCTGAAACGGAAGAACTGCTTAAAGTGGCAAGCCAGTATAAAATTCTCTGCGATGTTGTGGACAAGAATTACAGTTCCGCTATTCAGGCTTATGAGGATATAATCTTGAACGCGCAGTCATACTCCGACTCACTGTATGCCGCAATCGATCTCTGTATGACCTATCTGCTGATGCTCGAAGATGGTGATAAAGGAGCTGTGGTCAACTATCCGGACCTGAAGCCGGTATCTTTCGTTGATTATCTGAGAATCAGGAACATGCTCCTGAACATCAAGTTTGAACAAGGCCCCAATCCCGAGATCCAAAACACCCTTACCCGGATCAGCGCGTATCCCAATCCGTTCAATCCGGTTGTAAGTTTTGACATCACAACTCCATATTCATTCGATTCTGAGCTATGCCTCTATAATATCAAAGGGCAGCTAGTGAAAAAGATATATTGCGACAACCTGCGGAAAGGAAGGAATACTGCTGTGTGGGACGGCCGAGATGAAAACAACCGCCAGGTTGGCAGCGGCATCTACTTCTATCGGATGCCAACTCCGGGAGGATCTGTCTCAGGCAAAATCACCTTGGTAAAATAAGATGAACTTGAAGACGATATTTCTCACGACATTGATAATCTTGGGATTTTCATCTGGCTTCTCGGAACAACTGATCCCTGGCTCATATCCAGGGGAGATCTTTACCAATGGTATCTGTTATGCTGACGCTCAGGATCCGGATGTCATGCATTATGGTTTTGGCTACTCACCCGATTCCGGCAGGCACTTCATAGTCACGCTTAACGTTTCGGACCCGTTTCCCCTGCACCGCATTCACGGTATTGGCTATTTAGGTGAATTCTATCTGCATGATCCAATCAACGGTTATATTTTCAGATTTCAAAATTTCGGTGCTAGCTTCTCGTATGAGAACTTGGACTGTGAAGAGATAGACGGCATCGAACCTGGGGCGGGAAGGTACCAGTTGTTTCTTATGAACAACGCGGCCGAAGGTTGTTACCTATATACCAGCGAAAACGGTGGATCAACATACACTCCGATCAACTTCTTCCCGCAGGTGACGATCAAACCAATGGCCTACGAGAGGGAAAGCGGCATCCTTTACCTGCTTGGGTTTGACAATGAAGATAGCCTTGTTTGTCTTTATGTGAGCAATGACAACGGACAAAGCTTCAATACTTTCGTGTTGGATGCACAGCTGCAGACTCCTTACTCCGAGCAACTCAATTTCAAATTGCTGCCAACGCCCGACGGGACAGTATATCTCTTTCTGGCTACTAACAGCAGGGAACACCAGCTATATGAGAGTGACAACAATCTGCAAAACTGCACGCTTGTCTGGCAATACACACCATTGATCAACGAGTGGCTTGACATGCTCTGGACAGGGGTGGAAGGGGCTGAGTTCTTGCTTCAGCATTACTACTGGCACATGGCTTTCAACAGGCTGGAGTATTCCATATCCTCCGACGAAGTGGTCGACTTCCAATCGGTGGCTCTGTATAACTTTTATTATAGCTATCAGAATCCTGTTTTCCTCGTGCCCACAGCCAGCATAACCGAACTAACTTTCGGGGCTGGAAGCGTGAAGCTGTATGTCCGCTCCAATGCTGACTGGCAGATCTCATGCGATGCAGACTGGGTCAGCGGCTTTTCTCAAGTTACAGGCAATGCCAGCGCAGACGTATTTATGAACTATCAGGCCAACTTAACCGGCAATGATCGTTCCTGTGTCGTCCATTTCCAAAGTGCGGCAGCCCCGGACACATTTTTAGTGCTTACCCAAAGCGGTAACGTTTCCGCAGCCGACCTTACCAGTGCCGCCAGTGAAATTGTTACAAGCTACCCCAATCCCTTCAATAATTCTGTTAACATCAATGGAAGGCTACCCCATCATGAAATGATCGAGGTCAACATCTATAACATCCGAGGAGAAATTGTGCGTGTTTTAAAAACGCAAAGCGACATCCGGGACGAATTCTCTCTAGTGTGGGATGCAAACGACAGCATGGGAAGACGCGTGGCTTCTGGTGTATATCTCTGTCGGTTGAAAGCGGGTAGTATCACTCACACGATTAAACTGCTTTGTTGGTAACAATCCGTTCCAAAGTAATTACCTTAATAAAATCGTTTCTGTTAACAACACAATCACAGACTGGGAGAGCAACGGTCTTGGCCTTTACTTTAGTTCATGCGATCTGTTTCTGCGAAACTCGATCAACTTGGCTGAACTAGGTATTCCATACGTAAAGTCCAGTTTGTCTTCAAGGGTAATTCTGTAAAGGAGAAAAAATCTGTTAACTCAGCACAGCCAGGTATTTAGTCTTGGACGTTTTTATGTTATCAGCAGAAACTTGTTTCAGACCTAATGTGCTGTACTGTAGAATCGCAAAAAGCGAGATACAAGTTTTGCAAATATCCTTGATACAGTATTTGCATAAACCTTGAAATCGATTTGCAAAAACCTTGATTCTGGGATCTCACCAAAAACAGAGATTTGCACCAAAAGTGATACTATTTGCAATTTCACTTGATACTCTATACAGGAGACTTTCCCATACCAAAAGTCCCCTCTGGCTCCCCTTATCAATACGGTGTCAATACGGACTCATTACGGACAAAGTCCGTATTGAGTCCGTATTGATAGCGTAATGATAAGGAGGGCGCTGGGAGGGCAGAGAGACACAATATCTTCTAATTCACTGCCTGGCAACAAGATAAAAAAAGAAATCTCTCTATCAAACCGAGTGGGTGATGCAAAACTCTGATATTTGATTAGCCCGGAGGGCGACAGATCATAGCCCGGGGTGGAGCGCAGCGGAACCCCGGGATTCATGTATAAACAGGTCTGAGCCCCGTAGGGTTCGACACAACTCACCGTCAATTATTGGCGGGTTTTTGTGCCACCCCTACGGGGTTGTCCCCAAACTTTACTTCAGCCCCGGGGTTCCGCTGCGCTCCACCCCGGGCTAAATTGTTTCGCCCTCCGGGCTTTATCCACTTAGTTTGAAAGAGAGCCAAAAATAAAGCCCAGCCGGGTTATCCGGCCGGGCTGGGTCATTGCGATCTAATTCAGTCTGGAGCTATACTTCCAGGATTTCCTTTTCCTTGCTTTTTTCCACCTCGTCCACCTTCTTGATCCAGTCGTCGGTGAGGTCCTGGATCTCCTTGAGGAGTTTCTTTTCGTCGTCCTCGCTGATGGCGGAGTCCTTCTCCATCTTTTTGGCCTGCTCATTGGCCTCGCGGCGGGCGTTGCGAATGGCAATGCGCGTCTCTTCGGCGTACTTTTTCAGGCTTTTCACGATCTCCCTGCGCTTTTCCTCGGTGAGGGGCTGGAAAGGCAGGCGGATCACGTTGCCGTCATTTTCCGGGGTGATGCCCAGATTGGCGGCGAGGATCGCCTTCTCGATATCGGCCAGGGTGGTCTTGTCCCAGGGCTGGATAACGATCGTGCGCGGTTCGGGTATGGAAATGTTGCAAAGCTGCTTCACCGGGGTGGGCTCGCCGTAATAGTTGATCCGGACGTCATCCAGGATCGAGGCGCTGGCCCGGCCGGTGCGGACTTTGGAGTATTGATGCAACAGGGTCTCGAACGACTTGTGCATCTTGTCTTTACATAATTCTTTGAGTTCTTCCATTGGTACCTCTGTGAGCCCCATAAACTGGCTCAGGGGTGAATATAGGTCCCGTGCTCGGGACTTGAGATGGCCTGGCAGAGCCCGTCGGGCTTGCTGACGTTGAAGATCTTGATCGGCAGCGAGTTTTCCTGGGCCAGCGAGAAGGCCGTCATGTCCATCACGCCGAGCTTCTGTTCGATGCATTGGGCGAAATTGGCCGAACTGATGAACTTCGCGGAGGGATCCTTCTGGGGATCGGCGCTATAGAGGCCGTCCACCTTGGTGCCCTTGAAAACGATGTCCAGCTTGAGTTCCACGGCCCTGAGGACGGCGGCCGTATCGGTGGTGAAAAAGGGATTTCCGGTGCCTCCACTGAGCAGGCAGATCTTGCCGGCTTCCAGGGCCAGAGCGGCTTTCCTGGGTGTGTAATACTTGGCGACCTGGTCCATCTTCAGGCTGGAAAACACTTCCGCCGGATAGTTTTTGTTGTTCAGGATCTCGGCCAGGTAGAGCGCGTTCTGCACGGTGGCGAGCATGCCGATGTTGTCCAGGGTCACGCGGTTCAGGCTCTGGTTTTCCCAGGTGCCGCCGCGGAAGATGTTTCCCCCGCCCAAAACGATGGCGATGCTGTAGCCAAGGCGCTTGGCGGCAATGATCTCATCCGTGAGGACGTCGATCACTGCGTCGTCGTAGCCATGGCCTTTGGCTCCGGCGAGGATCTCGCCGCTGAGCTTGACCATGATGCGGTGGATCTTTTCAGGTTGGTAATTCATCCCATCACCTCTGCGGGCCTCGGTGGCTGGTTTATTCTCCACCCAGGGCGTAGCGCGTGAACCGGGCGATCTGGATGTTTTCGCCGGTCCTGGCTATGGCCTCGGTGAGCATTTCCTTCACGGTGCGGCCGTTTTCATTGACCAGTTCCTGCTCCAGCAGCGAATGCTCGGCGCAGTACTTTTTGATCGAGCCTTCGACGATCTTTTCCACGATCTCGGGCTTCTTGCCGTCGTTGAGGGCCTTGTTGCGGGCGATCTCTTTCTCGGCCTCAATGATGGCCGGATCGATCTGCTCAGCGCTGATGGCCAGCGGATTGGTGGCCGCGATCTGGAGGGCGAGTTCCTCGGCCAGATGCTTGAATTCATCGGTGCGGGCCACGAAATCGCTCTCGCAATTGAGCTCCAGCAGCACGCCCAGCTTGCCGTTGAAATGGATGTAGGAAAAGACGATCCCTTCCTTGGTCTCGCGCAGGGCCTTGCCGGCGGCTTTGGAGATGCCGCGCTCGCGCAGATATTTGATGGCGGCTTCGATATCGCCGTTGGCCTCGACCAGGGCCTTGCGGCATTCCATCATGCCGGCGCCCGTTCTGTCACGTAATTCTTTAACCATTGTGGCGGTTACTTCTATCATCATTGTCTCCTTGATGGTTGTTTAAGGGCGCGGGGGAGGAAATAATCCGCCCCCTTGCCAAGCTTTGCTTATTTTTCGGAATCCGGGTCTGCGCCTTCAGCGGCGGCTTCCGCGGGTTCTTCTTCGTCCAGGGCTTCTTCC
The DNA here is from genome assembly GCA_019429425.1 of Candidatus Syntrophosphaera sp. Lineage (NCBI taxonomy): Bacteria > Pseudomonadati > Candidatus Cloacimonadota > Cloacimonadia (SeqCode) > Cloacimonadales (SeqCode) > Cloacimonadaceae (SeqCode) > Candidatus Syntrophosphaera > Candidatus Syntrophosphaera sp. Next base: position 20,882 of record JAHYIU010000013.1, on the reverse strand, counting down.
GGGACCTCTTCTTCAACTACTTCCTCCGGCTCGATATCCTTCAGCGGGGCCACGGCCATGTCGACCAGGTCCGGGGTGAATTCCTCGGCTTCCTCATCGATCCCGGCCTTGACGTCGGCACCTTCGGTGGCGATGTTTTTGCCTTCGAGCACGGCGGTGGCCATGATATCCGTGATGAGCTGGATCGCGCGGGTGGCGTCGTCATTGGAGGGGATCACGTAATCGACGAGATCGGGATCGCAATTGGTGTCCACCATGGCGATGATCGGGACGCCCAGGATCCGGGCTTCGTGCACGGCGATCTCTTCATGGCCGGTATCCACGACAAAGATGGCTCCCGGAATGGCATCCATGTCGCGGATCCCGCCCAGGGAAAACTCGATCTTGTCGTGCATGCGTTTCATCTTTTGCTGTTCGAGCTTGGTGTAGTTGTTGATCGTTCCGTCGGCCACGATCTCTTCATAGTATTTCATCTTTTCGATGCTCTGGCGGATTGTGGCCATGTTGGTGAGCATGCCGCCATACCAGCGCTGGTTCACGAAAAAGACGCCGGATTTTGCCCCGGCTTCTCTGATCGCGGCCTGCGCCTGCTTTTTGGTGCCCACGAAGAGGATATACTCCTGGCGATTGGCAATTTCCTTTAAAAATTGGTAGGCTTCATTGATCGCGTCCACGGTCTGCTTCAGGTCAATGATGTGTATGCCATTGCGTTTGATGAAGATATACTTCTTCATCTTGGGGTTCCACTTGAATGTCTGATGCCCGAAATGGACTCCCGCTTCGAGTAGTTGTTTCATCGAAACTACGGACATTGGTTCTCCTTAATCTTGTTACGGTTGTTTTTCCGCAGAGGGATCTAAGCAATTCAGAGGAGCATTCTCCCCACCGCCTTGCAACTCCCGCTGCGCGTTATTGGTGTTTGGCTTGAGTGATTCCATTATTCCAGAGGGGAAGGGGCTGCCTTCCCCAAAACCCGTTGTTTAACGCTTGGAGAACTGGAATCTCTTTCTGGCTTTCGGCCTTCCGCTCTTTTTGCGCTCCACCATGCGGGGATCGCGGGTGAGGAAGCCGCGGGCTTTGAGTTTGGATCTCAGATTTTCGTCATACTCGATCAGAGCGCGGGAAATGCCGTGCCGGATCGCGCCGGCCTGGCCGGAAAGCCCGCCACCGGAAACATTGACATAAACGTCGAAGCTGTCGCTTATGCCAAGCTCCTGCAAAGGCTGCTCCACGATCATTTCCAGGGTCTCGCGCTGCAGGTATTTCTTCATCTGGACCTTGTTGATGATGCGCTTTCCCGTGCCGGGTGTGATCCGCACGCGGGCAACGGCGTTCTTTCTTCTGCCAACTGCATCATAAGTTTGCATGCTCATTTCTCCTTAAGGTTAAGTTCCACCGGCTTCTGGGCGGCATGGGGATGCTCGCTGCCGGTATAGACTTTGAGTTTCTTGAACATCGCGTCGCCCAACACGGTCTTCGGCATCATGCCGCGCACGGCATGCTCGATGATCTCGGTGGGGTGCTTCTCAAGCATCTTTTGATAGGGGATTTCCTTGAGTCCGCTGGGATAGCCGCTGTAGGTCTTGTAGATCTTCTGCAGGCTCTTTAACCCGGTCACGCGCACTTTCTCGGCATTGATCACCACGACGTAGTCGCCAGTGTCGATGTTGCGCACGTAATAGGGCTTGTTTTTTCCGCACAGGATGGAGGCCACCCGTGTGGACAAGCGTCCCAAAGGTAAATCCGTGGCATCGACGACATACCAGGCGCGCTGGATGTCACCGGGGCTCGGAGTGAGGGTTTTCATCGTTTCTCCTAAACATATTTTTATTCAGAAAGCCAATTTTTTCCAAGTGGCTTTCGTGTCAAGCCATTTTGAGATGGCAAGCATCTTGTTTGCTGATATTGGGGTGGCAAATTCCGCTTTGCCACAGAGCCCACAGGGTTCTTCAAAAAAGAAGCGGACTGCGTCCGCTCGCCGAATCGGAATTCGGCTTCCCATTATTCGGCTTCCCATTATTCGGCTTCCCAATTTTCGGCTTCATGCCCAAAAAACCCCGGGCTCATCACCCGGGGTTTATGTTTGCGGCGGAATTCCCAGAGGGGCTCATAACCGCCTTATTTCATCATGATCATTTTCCTGGTGCTGCTGTACTTGCCGGCGTTCATCTTGTAGAAATAGACTCCGCTGGAGACAGAGCGTCCGTTGTTGTCCCGGCCGTCCCAGACAACGCTGTGGTTGCCGGAGGCCTTTTCTTCGTTCACCAGGGTCTTCACCAGCTGGCCTTTGACGTTGTAGACGCCAATGGTCACGGGGGCGGATTCCTTCACGCTGAAGGTGATGGTGGTGCTGGGATTGAAGGGGTTCGGATAGTTGCCGCGCAGTTCCGTGACGATCGCGGGAGCTCCGGGATCGTCGTTGCCGACGTAGCCGCCATCGCTGTGGATGGTGAAATCGTCAACGTAGAACACGAAGGCGTCGTTGGACACGCAGCGCACCCCGATCCACACGCTCTGACCGTCGTAGGCGGAGAGGTCATACACAAACTCGGTCCAGTTGACCGGCGCTTCCACATAATCTCCGGGAGAGACATATTGGAAGCCCTGCGGAATGACATTGGGCAGAGTGGAGACACCCACGCGGAATCTTTCCAGGCCGTAGGTGGAGACGTGCGACCTGGCATAGAACCTGACTGAGCTGTTTGTTCCCAGATGCACTCTGGGCGCGATCATCCAGTCGTTGTTGGGAGGATTGACAGCGGCAAACGAAGCAGCCATCTTATCCCCGCCATGCGGTACCAGGGTTGTGATCGGAGGGGTCGTGGCGCTGGGATTGAAGATGATGTAGGCCATCGGATCCTCGGATCCCGGGAAGGAGATCCCGGAGAAGCCGTAGGTTCCGGATTGGTCGACATCCAGCAGGGTCCAGGGCGCGAAGAGGTTGGCGAAATCGGGATAGCTTTCGAAACCATCTTCGAAGATGATCTCGCCAAGCTGGACGTTCACGGTCACGCTGATCGTGGCAGGCACGGATTCGCCGGTGGTGTAGGTGGCCGTCACGCCATAGAGGTAGGTGGCGTTGGGCAGGTCCATATCGGTGAAGGTGGTGGTGGTGGGATCCGTGATCGTGTGGATCAGAGTGCCGTCGCGGTAGACCTTGAAGCCGTTGAGGGCGCGGTCGTTTTCGCGGCTGACCTCTCTGGTCTGCAAGGCCAGTTCAGCTTTCCCGTAGTTGATCACGCGGTTTTCCACGATGGGGGTGAGTTCCACGGCCTTCATGGCAGCTCCGTCCTGGACGAAGGTCTGGACCAGCCAGTTGTAGGTCAGGGCGGGATTGAGGGCCGTAAGTTCCGCCCAGGCTCCCTGGAAATAGATCATGTTTCCTTTCCCGGCAATCTGAGGACCGGAATCGCAGCCGGCAGGGTATCCACCCTGGGTGTTGACTTCAAAGCCCACCCAGACTTCACCGGTGGCGGGGATCGGAACCGGTGTGTTGAGGACTGCCAGATTCCAGGCGCTCATGGTAAAAGGGGAAACCACTTGTGAGGAGACCAGGGTTCCGGCGTTGGTAGGTGAACCGCCGGTCCACACTTTAACGGTGTAGATGCAATTCTCGTATTCCGGCACGAATTTGACCTGCGTGATGGTCTTGCCCTGATGGGGGATCAAATCCGTTGCGTCGAAGCGGTGCGCCACATCAAAGACGTTGGCGGAGTTTGTGCCGATGGAATTGCCCAACACGTCCTGGCACCAGGTGATCCATTCGCCTGTGGGAGGAGCTTCGGGGCTCGTCCAGTTGAGGGTCACGTCATTGCCTTCGACTGTGGCTGTGAGATCGGTGGGCGGATTGTTGGGAGGAAGGATAGTCACTGAAACCGGTCCGGCGGGAACGGATTCGCCGCTGGTATAGAAGGCTGTGACCGTGTAGCTGTAGGTTCCCAAGTCCAGATCCATGTCGTCGTAGGCCAGGGTGGCAGGATTGTTGATGGTCTCGATCAGGGTGCCGTCGCGATAGACCTTGTAGCCGAAGAGTTCGCGAGTGGGCGGATTGACCGCTTCCGGGCCGGGAACGGGGATCCCCGTATTGCGGGCGACAGTTTCATTGTACTGCGCGAAGGCAACAGGGGCATCCATGCGAACCGGAACGTCTCCCACGGACACATCATCAACAAAGAAGATGAAGGCGTCGTCGGAAAGGCACTGGATGGCAAAGCGGATGCTCTGTCCGGCATAGGATGTGAGGTCATAGCTGTAGAGGGTCCAAGTGATCGGCGCCTGGATATAATTTCCTCCGCTGATGATGGTGAAATCAGCCGGGGTCGTTCCTCCGGTGGAGATTCCGACCTTGAAGCGTTCCAGACCGTATTGGGCGGTGTAGGACTTGGCATAGAAGCTCAGGAATTGGCCGGCCACGGGAGTGATCGGGGGAGAGATCATCCAGTCGTTATTGACGGCAGTGGTGCTGGCAAAACAAGCAGCCATCTTTAGCCCACTGTGAGTTGCCGCGTCTGTGACCGGCGGTGTGGTCGCGCTGGGAACAAAGATCATGTAGGCCATTGCCGCGTAAGCGTTTGGCCAGGTGATCCCGGTCATGCCATAGGTGGCGCTTTGGTCCACATCCACCAGCACCCAGGGATCGAAGGTGAGGGCAAAATCGGCATAGGTTTCGAATCCGTCTTCAAAGCCGGGAGGCGGCGGAGGAGTGGTGCCAGGGGCTTCCCAGGTGAGGTGAACATCGTTGTTGTTGAGCACTTCCGCAGCCAAGTTGACAGGCGGATCAAGAGTTTCGATCACTTCGTCGATGGTGATGCTGTCCAGATAGAGATAGAACTGGTTGGCGGCGCTATGACCATGGAATCCGATGTAATAAACTCCCGCGGTGGTCACCGGGAACAAGACTTCAGCCTCGGCGTAGGTTGTGTTGGTGATGTCGCTATTCTCAAAAAGCAGGTTGGTGAGCGCTGCAGCGTTGGGAGCGGTTCCCCAATACACGGAAAGCGCTTCGGGGTAGTTGCTGCTGTTGGCACGGTATGAGAACAGAAGTTGGTACAACGCGTCAGCAGTAAACTGCAGAGGCGGCGAGATCAGCCAGTCGTTCATGGCGATCTGGTCGTTATAGCGGATACGCACGGAATTGGGAGCGGTGTCCGCGTTGCCCGCGTAGGTTTCCCAGGTGTAGGCATCAGCGTTGGCATTGATCGTGGACCAGCCCAAAGGAAGCGCGGGAGGCGTCACGGTGTCGAAATCCTGCACATAGGGATAGACGGTCACGGTGGGATCGGCCAGGGTCGTGAATTGCCAAACCGGGCAGTTGAGCGCGTCGCCGTCGGTGTTGAAAGGCACTATTTTCCAGTAGTAGACGGTGCTGTAGACCAAGTCGGTGGGATGGTCATATAGCGTGCCAGTCTGGATGGCCCCGTTCACCAGGTTGGTGGGCGGATTGTCCGTTCCGAAATAGACCTTGTAGCCGTCAACTATGCCGCCGCCAGTTGTCCAGCTCAGGTTTGTCCCGATGGCCACGTTGGTGGCATTGTTGGCAGGGACCGGATTCTGCGCCGGCAGAGGCGGTTCGCCCTGTTGGGCGGGCGCGAATTCAAAGATCAGACCGCTGGGCGGAAACACCGTCGCGTTCAGGCGGCAATTGGCATTGTTGGCGGTTCCCGCGTCGGTGGCGGTCCAATCGGTGGTCGTGGTGCGGTTGTTGAAATCCAGGTTGGAAGAGCCGCGCAGGCCGACCTGAACGGTCTGGGCCGTGGTAACGTTCACAACCGTGAAGCTGCCATAGGCATAGACCACCTTGTTGCCGTTCTCATGAAGTTGAATTTGGAAATTGAAGATATCATTGGCCGCGGTAGTGGGAAACCGACGGTAGTTCTTCCACTGGACCACGAACACGCGGTTGGGTGCGGTGCCGGTCAGCAGATAGCTGAGTTCGCCGTCATCCCGGCTCAACAGGTCGCGGTTCAAAGCAGCGGCGACATTGTTTGTGCCATCCACACTGCTTATTGCCAGATTGCTGGTCAGCACCGATGAGCCAAAGGCTATGAATCCATTGGTCTGGACGCTAATCTCCGTGTAGGCAACTCCGTCGTAGGTAAAGGTGAAACCAAGCGGGATGGCGTTGAAACTTTCATCGTCGTTCGCTGTGGTTCCCAGAACGGTGCCTCCGGTGATCTCCGCATAGGTGCCGAGCGAGCTGGTGAAGGCATATTCGCTCACCAAGGCCGAGGCGCCGATGGCCATGACCGAGAAGATCAACAGGAACACGAGTTTGTTGATGTTGGCTTTCATAACATCTCCTTATTTTTGTTTAGGTTATCATGAATCTTGCCTTTGGAATCTGGGCGGAAAGGTCATTCCCATCCAAATTTCCACTTACTGTCATAGAAAACAAAAGGTGCTTATTTCGTCAAGTAAAAGTTGCGGATAAAACTGCCAGATTCCGCAACGCAAGCGAAAATCCTTGACGTTTTGGCGCTCCGCCTTATTTTACCATCACTTTGAAATATGAGGCTTTGGAGCAAGTAATGAAACAACGACTCCTGATCGCGACCGGCGGAGGTGACTGCCCTGGCTTGAACGCTGTTTTGCGGGCGATCGTGAAACGCGCCGCCTTCGAGCCCGGATGGGAAATATTGGGCAGCATCGACGCCTTCAACGGCATTCTGCTGGACCCGATGAAACTGGTGGAATTAACCCCCCAAACCGTTGCCGGAATCCATGTGCAGGGCGGCACGATCATCGGGACCACAAACAAAGGCGGCCCCTTCGAATGGCCTGTGCAAAAACCCGACGGCAGTTGGGAAATGGTGGATCGCTCCGCCGATTTCATGGAGCGCCTTAAACATCAGAACATTAGCGCGGTTGTCAACATCGGCGGGGACGGCTCGCAGCGGATCTCGCAGGGCCTGTTTGAACTGGGCTGTCCGATCATCGGGGTGCCCAAGACCATCGACAACGACCTTTCGGACACGGATTTCACCTTCGGTTTCCAAACCGCTGTTGAAACCGCAACCGACGCTTTGGACAAATTGGTGACCACGGCGGCCAGCCACCATCGCCTCTTGATCCTGGAAGTGATGGGACGCTACGCGGGCTGGATCGCCCTCCACGCCGCCATTGCAGGCGGGGCTGAGGCTTGCCTGATCCCGGAGATCGATTATGACATCGATTCCGTGATGCGCGCCCTGGAGCGCCGGGTCTCTTCCGGCAAGGGTTTTGCCAATATCGTGATCGCCGAGGGCGCCAAACCCATCGCGGGGAAAATGACCTACACCGAAAATGACGAACCCGGGGGGATGAAATTGCGCCTGGGCGGGGCCGGATTGCGCCTTTCCCAGGAACTCAAGGAAGCCGGCTGCAGCATGGAGATCCGCGAAACCATCCTCGGCCATTTGCAGCGCGGGGGAACTCCCAACGCCTTCGACCGCATCCTGGCCTCGCAGTTTGGCGTCAAGGCCTTCGAACTCGTATTGGAAAAGAAATGGGGCAGCATGGTCGCCTATCGCCATCCCAACATCATCGCCGTGCCGATCAAGGACGCGATCAAGGAATATAACTATGTAAATCCCGAATCCGACCTGGTCAACACTGCCCGAGGGCTGGGAATCTGCCTGGGAGATTGAGAAGGAGAGAAAAACATGGACATGAAGACCTTTGAATACCTCTACTACAAAACCCGCGGCTTTGCCAGGGATGAGATCATCAAAGAGGCCAAGCTCAGCGAGGACGAATTTTCCATGATGGAGCAGAGCCTGGCCGGCGTCCTGAAAGAGATCGAGGCCGACCGGACCCGCGCCGCCACAATCGGCAAAGACTTTGTCCGCCTCACCCGCTATCTATACTCGGACCGCAGCGACCAGGAACTTGGCCTGCAGCGCCCGGATGCCGTCAAACCACGCTCCGGGGAACCTGTCGCAATTCCCGCCGTCGATCAGATCAAGATGCCCCAGATCCCTTTGCATCAGGCCATCGGACAGCGCCGCAGCCTGCGCCAGTACTCGGATAAGCCATTCACGCAGGAGGAACTGTCCTTTCTGCTCTGGACCTTTGCCTGGGCCAGGGATTTCCGCAGCAACGAACGGATCGAGTTCACCATGCGCAACGTCCCCTCTGCCGGAAGCCGCCATCCTTTCGAATGCTATCTGCTGATCAACAATGTGGAGGGCCTCAAACCCGGGCTCTATTATTACCATCCGCTCAAGCACTGCCTGGTTTTGGCCGATGCCTCCGAAACGATCGCCCCCAGGATCACAACCGGCTGCCTCGGACAGGAGATGGCCGCCAATTCCGCCGTGACCGTCATCCTCACCGCCATTCCCTACCGCACTGCCTGGCGTTACCAGCAGCGTTCCTACCGCTATCTGTACATCGATGCCGGGCATATCGGACAAAACATCCATCTGGCCGCGGAAGCCCTGGACGCCGGGGCCTGCATGATCGGCGCTTTCCAGGACGAGGAAATGAACGATTGCCTCGGTGTGGATGGAGTCGAGGAGTTTGTGATCTACGTCGCCGCCGTGGGAAAAAAATAGAGCTCCGCTTGAAAACACCTCATTTGTCTTTATCCTATATCAAGCCCTTTCCTTGCGGGAAGGGCTTTTTCACACCTGTCGGATCCGGCTTATCCCATATAAAGTATCACCCAAACTTGCAAATGGGTTTCACCTGTCACAGTGGTCGTAACTGTTTATAGGATTGTGAGATGAATAGGACTGGCTTTAGACTGTGTCACAGTGGTCTTTGGACGTTTTTGGACGATTCGGTATCAGGGTTTTTGCAAATTTGCCCTAGTTTTAGGGTATTTTCAGACCATCAGATTTTCTGAAACTATTATCTCATTTAATAGAGCCGTAACTGAAGTGCCAAAGTCCCTATCATCGTGAGCCACTGACTCTGATCAGCGTCTATAAACTCGATCTTAAAGTCCTTATTGAGGGGTTGGAGGGCAACTCCCTTATGAGCCTCATCGAAGTGTATTCTTTTCAAGGTGATACCAGTCTCATAGCGCACCGCACATATCTTCCCATTCGTGCCATCCCAACTGACTTGCTTCTTGATTAAGACTATGTCATCGTGCAAGATCTGAGGTTCCATACTGGCACCATTGATTCTGAAGGCTACATAGCTGTCTGTACCGAAGGGAATGTAGCGAGTGGGAACTTCGACTGATTCCGCTGGCTCATATCCCTCGGGAACTTCAATGGGTGATCCGGCGGCTATTTCCGCTACGATCGGGAAGATCGAAGTACGCACGTAAGTAGTATCAAAATCATTCACTAAGACCGGCTTACCATCCACGATCTGCACTTTCTTGGTAGTCTTGACGTCATCTCCGAGCTCCCAGGGAGCCAGGATAAACATCGAGCCTTCCCCTCTTAAAAGCCAGTTCACATTCACTCCTGCCTCGATCAATCGGGCCATGAATTGAGGGTCTGGATATCGCTCATTATTCTTGTAGCGGTCCAGAGAATTGGCAGAGATGCCAAACTTTTCTGTGAACTGGTACTGCTTCAGTTTCATTGATTTGATCAGCATTCCCAGTCTGCTGCCGATATCGTTAGGGTCCATTATTCCTCCTAAAAAGTCATTTTTCCCTTGACCTTTTGCCGTATGGGTAAGATTATGCATCCGTAGACAAGATAAATTGTCTAACTTTTTTGTCAAGACCTAATTATATAGTTGTGATACGGCAGCGGATTCTTCCATTAGGATCAGAAGGTTTGCAAATGCTCTCGGAATGAGCAGAAAGGACTTCCCAAGTTATTGCGATGCAGTAATGTAGCACCCAACAATAACTAATGGGAGGCGCTTATGAAAGCGACCAGTTACGAGCCTGGGAAGATGGTGGTCAAGGATGAGCACTTTGACACATCGAGCACTTTGACAAATGTCAAAGTGCTTCCCAATCGGAGAAAAAACCTGCCGATGCTGATCAGTAGATACTTTGAGCACTTTGACAGCAAAAAAGGCAGGTCCAGTGTCAAAGTGCTGCCAAATTCACCATGCACTTTGACAGTTGGTCAGAGCACTTTGACAGATGATCTGATCAAAATGACCAAACACCATAGCGGATTTGTCAAAGTGCTTCTACCGGTAGAAGAATTTTATTGGAGAAGGCTTAGCATGAGTAAGCGGAAGATCAAGGCGGTCTGGCTGACCGTCGAGCGTGTAGCGGAGTTGATGCGCTGTTCCACTCGAACAGTGTGGAGACGCGTTAACAGTAAGAGGATCATATCCTACAAGCACCAGGTTACATACAGAAGCAGCAAGGTCATGAAAACCTTCCTGCTGACCGATCCAGAGATATATAATCTGGAGATGGCTGACTGTGCTAGCAGGGGCCTGATCCCGGACGAGTTCTTTGAAGTTGGGATAGAAGTCGATGGTAAAAAACTCAATAGCGCTCTCATCTCGCAATATCGAGTCGCTACAGCTGAGGATGGTGATTACAATGCATCCCTATGACTTTAGCCCCGAAGAATACACCGCTTTCTTTGAAGAACAACTCTCCGACCGGGGAAAATACCCCCGATTGAGTGAAGTCATCGGCAAAAGAATAACGGTTCCCAAACCTACCCCTATATATAAGGAAGAAGAGCCTACTGAGATAGACAATGTCCCGGATGCTGATCAACCGCTAGTGGATCTATGTGAACGACCTGATTATCTTGACCTAAGCCCCAGGGAACGCCAGCCCCTCCAGCATGAGAGGGAGGCCAGGCTCCTGGGGCATTTCTGCAATCTGGTCATCAGGCGATTGTCCTTATGCAGTTCCAAGGTTGAAGAGTGGAAGCTGATCGTAAGCGAGTACAACAGCGAACAACTCGTCCCGGAGCTATACAAGATTAGAGGTGAGCGCAAAGAACGAGCTCTGCGGCTCTGGATCGACCAGTATATCAAATCCAATCAGGACATGTTTGCACTGCTTCATAAGGGCAAGAATATCAGCCATAAGCGTAAGGTGACCGAGACCGAGTCCAAGGTCCTGCTTAGCATACTGCTGCATCCGAACCAGATCACCATCGGTTCTGCCATCAACATGCTCAAAGCTCAAGCCAGGATGGGTTACTACGAGTCACCCACCAGCAAGCCTACCTTAAGAAGATGGTGTACTGAGTGGCGGGATAATCATCTGGCGACTTGGGAACAGACCCGAAAGGGCAGCAAATACGTGGCAGAGCACATAGTCAAGACCATTCACCGGGATGCCAGGCTGTTAAGAGTGGGTCAGGTCTGGGTGGCTGATGGACATACCCTGGCTTTTGATATCCTCAATCCCCATACCGGTAAAGCTCAACGCATGACCATGATCATGGTCTTCGATTGGGCTTCCAGATACCCAGTGGGTGGATCACTCGCCTTTACCGAGGATAGCCAGCATATCCAGGCAGCCTTCCGCCATGCCTTCCTCAATACCTCACAGTGGTATCTGGATAAGGATGCCGAAGGGAACACAGTGCAAACTCGCCCACCCTTCGCCTTCGTGCCTGAAGCGGTCTATCTCGATAATGGCAAGGCCTTTAGATCTAAGCTATTCCATGAGTCCTGGGAAGGCCATGACCTGGAAGTCGAGTTGGGTGGGGTCTTTCCTAAGTTAGGCATCGAAGCGCACTTCGCAGAGAGCTACAATGCCAAGGCCAAGGTGATCGAACGATTCTTCCGGACCTTCCAGGAACAGTTCGAACGCTTCATCAGCAGCTTCCGGGGAGCCAACATAGCCAACAAGCCCTCGACCCTGATGCGTAACGAGAAGTGGGCAAAGGCCTTGTATAAGTCTGAACCACCCACGATTGAAGAAGCGATGCAGATGATCGGCTTCTATATCAGGCACATCTATGGCGAGACCGAGCATGGCGGATTGGAAGGCAAGACACCCTGGCAGGTATTCAGTTCCGCACTGATACCCGAAGATCGGATGCTCAGGCCGGATAAACTCAACTTCATGATGCTGGCTACTGAGCGCAAGGCGATCCGTAACGAAGGCATCGTATTCAACAAGCTGCTCTACTGGCACATCGCCTTGATGGACAACATCGGCAAGCCGGTGATCATCAGATACGACTATGCCGAAGCCAGGTGGATACTGGTCTATGACATGAAAGACAACTTCATCTGCCAGGCAGAGCTAAGACGCAGCCAGCATCCCTTTATCCACATCGATAAGAACAACCCGGTCTCGCATCAGTCCCTCAAGAAAGAATACAAGCAAATCAAGAAGCTGCAGAAACTCACCGAAGAGCATGCCAGAGACTTCGTACTACATAACCAGGAGGCTGTGGATAAGCTTCTCGAACCGTATATGCAGGAAAGCCTGAGCGGACCCAATCCCACCTTCAAGCAAGGCAGCATGATCACAGCTCCCGAACCTGAGGCTCAAGACCGCATCGAGGCGATGGAGCAGGAACTGGTCAAGGACCTGCCCGAATTGGAGTTCATAGCTCCGGAAGAGCAGAACTTCGGAACCACTCTACCTGAATCAAAGAACAACGAAACAGATACTTCATCAGACACTTCATCAGCCGATCCTGACCCTGAAGAGCAGGACGATGATGATGACGAGAGCTTCTACGGCATGCTGAAAAAAGTCGGCATAATTTAACCAGGAGGATGAATGAAACCTAACAAGCTCGTGCAAATCAAGAACGTAGTCAGGGCCGATGCCTGCATCCAGTTCCTGATGAACCGCCCCAAGACCGAGATGGTAGGCTTGGGCTTGATCTATGGCAAGCCCGGCCTGGGCAAGACCACCTATGCCAGCCGTATCGCCTTTATGCGAGGCTACATCTACATGCGGCTGGAATCGACTACCACTCCCAAGTCCTTCGCGGTCGATCTCTTAACCGCACTATATCGCCGCTTCGGACTGGGTGAGTTCATACCCAGCGGCACCACCAACAACATCTTCAAGTACTGCCTGAAACTTTTGGATGACAATCCGGAGACGGTGATCGTGATCGATGAGATCGACTATGCCTTCAAGCATGATCGGCTCTTGGGTGCCATCCGGGACATCGTGGACGTCACTCTAACTATCGTGGTCCTCGTTGGCATGCAAGATGCCCGGAATAAGTTAGCCGCCATCAATCGCCACTACTTTGACCGCTGCAATTACTTCTACGAGTTCAAGAAAGTGGGCAAGGACGATATCCGCAAGATTGCTAAGGAAGTGATGGAGATACCAGTGGATGAGTCAGTGGTAACCAAGATCGACTTCAACTGCGAAGGCAATCTTCGTAAAGCTGTGAAGATCATGTACATTATCGAACGAGCCAAAGAGAAGAATCCCCAACTCTGTATCGCCGACCTCGATCTGGGGAGAGATCTATGACCGCCAAAGATCTCGTATTGAACTTCGTAAACCAGTACAACAAGCCCTTCGATGCGGAGTTAATCGCCAATATGACTGGGCTGGACATTGAAGAAGTGGAGCCTGTTATGGTCGAAATGATCAGAGATAAGACTATCAAGTTGATCAGCAACCGAGAGCCCATCTATGCCCGCAGCAATCGCTTCAGCACTGCTCTGGATAAACAGCTGCGAGCGCACTGGAACTTCGATCCCCAGGCAGCCCTGGCACTTCTCAACCTGATCGAGCAGGGTCAATACACTTCGATTAGAGGCATCGCGGAAGACTTCGGGAGAAGCCGCCAGTGGGTCTTTGGCTATCTGGAAGCATTAGCATCAGCTGGTGTGATAGGCGTTAACCAGCATGGCTACTGCGTGTTAACTAAGAAAGACGTAGGCAAGATCGGCATCAGGATCAAACGGGGCATCCTCAAGGAACTGATAAGTCACTGTGCCGAGTTGCGTAAGCAGCAAAAGCAGCAAGAGGATATGGATGACTGGAAACTCAAAGTGGAAGGCCCGGAGCCGCTGGAAAAGGAGATAGAAGCCTTTGATAGCTATAACCAGGCGACCATGCTGTCCTTAAGCAGACATCAACGCATTTTCTACCTATAAACCAATAAGAAAGGAGACGTTCTATGGCACGCGAAGAGCGAGAACGAAGACTGCGGCAAGAGATTCACTCTCTACGGGTCACTAAGTTCGGATGGACAGTCGAGGAGTTTAAAGGGTTGCTCGTGCACCTGGGATTGGGCGATTCACTCCGGGCATTGGATGAGTTAACACTGACTGAACTAAAGCTTATCCTGATGCTTACCCGGAAAGTAGGGCGTCCTGACGAATACACCTATGACAAGCAGGGGATGTATATGCATACCCTGATGAAGCGAGCCCGCTGGAGCATCTATGATCTGAGAACTTTTATGATAACCCACTACAAGAAAAGCCACTGGAATCTACTCAACAAGAAGGAACGCAGAGCTGTGATAGCTATGTTACAGAACTACATCAAACAGAATGAAAAGAAAGCCAACAATAAAACTAACAAGGAGACATCTAATGGACACCCCCAAGACCCCCAAGCCTAAGAAATCCGTACCCAACCGCATTGACGCTAACGGCCAGATCATCCCGGTCTCGATCATCAAGCCGGAGATCCTCAAGCAAGATGCCATCGTAACCAAGACCATCAACCGAGCTATCAAGCTGCATGACCGTATGGTAGCTGACAAGAACCAATTCTTTCAGGACGTGGAACTCTATCTCCAACAGGTAGCCGAGAAGAACGGCCTGGAGTGGAAGGGCAATGCCGTTCTCAACAGCTTTGACGGTAAGTACCGGGTAGAGATAAGGTTCAAGGAACGCATCCAATTCGGCATCGAACTCCAACTCGCCAAGCAGAAGATCGATGAGTGCCTCAAAGCCTGGTCAGCCGACTCCAACGTCAATCTCAGAGCTATCATCACCGAAGCCTTTCAGGTAGATAAGAAAGGTGAGATCGCCAAGTATCGCATTCTGCGTCTGCGCCGCTACAACATCAAAGACCAAACCTGGAAGGAAGCGATGGAACTGATCGACCAGGCCATCCAGGTCGTAGCCACCAAGCAGTACATCAACTTCTACGAGCGTGACGAGTCGGGGCAGTTCCGTCAGATCGTCCTCAACTTCCCTGCTCTATGAGAAACAGTGGCAGCGTAATGCATCTCAATTTGATAAAAGCACAGGAGAATGAATAATGGCACCTATGAATACCAACACTGCAGAGGAACTGAACACAATGAGCATCTTCAATGATGAACGCACCTACCGCACCGATGAGATAGCCGATATCCTCCGGGTAGACCGCTCCAGCGTCTACCGCTGGATACGTGACATCGGTGATCCTCTGCCGGCTTTCAGAACTAAAGAAAACGGACAGCTGCG
Organism: Candidatus Syntrophosphaera sp.; assembly: GCA_019429425.1. NCBI lineage: Bacteria > Pseudomonadati > Candidatus Cloacimonadota > Cloacimonadia (SeqCode) > Cloacimonadales (SeqCode) > Cloacimonadaceae (SeqCode) > Candidatus Syntrophosphaera > Candidatus Syntrophosphaera sp. The sequence goes on along the minus strand of JAHYIU010000013.1, from coordinate 5,612 downwards.
TTGCTCCGGTAAAGACCTCAACCTCTATCTACTGAAGCACAAGGTGCGCCCCGAGTATGAGTAACAGCCGTGAGTTCCGTATCAAGCGGGACAACTGCAAAGAAGCCTATCTAAACGGCAAGACCGATCCCACTGAGCTGGCGGTGATCTTTGGCGTGTCCGACATCACCGTCCGCAAGTGGGTCAAGAGCGGCAAGTGGGACGAGCTTTTCAAGGAAGAGAACCAACTCGACCACGAGATCGCCATAGCCCGCAAGAAGGCACTCATTCAAGCGCTCCGGGAATATGCCAAGAATCCTGCCGATACTGCCATCCAGAGCCTGGTTAGCATGATGAAGCAGGATCAGAAGGACCGGCAGCCATCTAAGGAGTTGAACGATTACATCGTGCGCTTCCTAGATCAGGTTACCGACTATATGATCGAAAAAGGGCATGAGACCTTGCTTAAGCAGTTCCAAAGCATTCTGCACGATCTGGCGGAATACCTGAGAGTGAGAAATGGTTAACCTTCCTGCATCCTACATAAGGCCTCCCAAGCCTAAGCCTACAGACCCTACCTACCCTCCACGCCAACAGCCCGACATGGTCAGTCCTCCGACCTCCGGGTCCCCGACGCCCGTCCCCCTGGGCGTCGGGGGGTTACCCGGTTATGCCTAAGAAGTTCATTCAACGGCATAACAAGGCTCTGACGGAGATCGCATCCAAAACGATCTCCGTCTTGCCTTTTATAGACGATAATCCTGAAGCCAAGGCAGAGCGGATAAGACGCACCACTGAATCAGGTTGGGATGCTTTCTCATTCTTCTGCCATACTTATTTCCCGCATATCTTCCCCCTACCTTTTTGCCCAGCACATGAGACTATGTTCGATGAGACTGATAAGGGCTCAGGCATCATCGGAATCACAGGTTTTCGTGGGCTGGGCAAAACGGTACTCATGGGAGTGGTCTATCCGATCTGGAGAATCATCAAAGGTGAACGCTACGTGATCCATACTGCCGCAGACGTAGATCTGGCGCAGGAACGCACAGCTTTCACTTTACATGAGTTGCAGAACAATAAACGGCTCACCATAGATTATCCTGAGCTGCTGCCTGTGGATGCGTTCGATCTGGACTTCTATCTCAAGAACAAAGCCAGGATCAGAGCCAGAAGCATCAAGCAGTCTCATCGTGGAACCATCAATCCCAAGACTGCTAAACGTCCCGGACTGATCGTCTGTGATGATATCGATAAAGAAGAGAACATGGGTAACCAGTCCATCGGCAAGAGACGCATGGAGAAGATCTCCCAGGAGCTTGCCGGAGCATTATCTCCCGAGGGCAATGGCAAGATCGTCTGGCTCGGTAACTTGGTACACCCCAACTATGCGATCTGCCAGTTTCAGGAGCTCATATTAAGCGAAATGCTGGCAGATAATCCCGATCTGGACACAAGATACCAATCGATCCTGAGAACGCACCAGAAAGCGATCCTGCGTTTCTCTCTCGAAGATATGCAGGGCAAGTCCACCTGGGAGGCTCAATACCCCACAGCAACGCTACCAAGTTTACGAGCCAAGTTCGGGCTAACTGGTTATCAAAGGGAGATGCTGGGACAGCCGGTAATCGAAGGCAACATCTTCAAGAACCACTGGTTCACCAAGTATAGAACCCTGCCGGAACCATCCCAGATGAAGCGGATCTGGCTCTATGCCGATCCTGCTTGGGGAGAGAAGGGCTGCTACAAAGCTGTTATCTCCATAGGCTATGATGGTAACCGTTTCTACGTGATTCATGTCTGGATACGTCAGACAGAGAATACCAAGTTCTTCAGATACTACTATGATGCCTACCAGGAGCTTGATAGAATCTACAGAGTGAAAGCCCGGGCAGCATGTGAAACCACCTACGGTCAAGCACGTATCCTTGCCGACTTCGATCGGTGGGCACAAGACAACCATCTGCCCCCAATATCACACCGCATCAAGCGTATCGATAACAAGGATAACAAGAACCTTAGAATAGAAAGGACAGAGACCATCATTGAGACTGCTAAGGTGCTCTTTCCGGAGGGACAGGATACACCAACCTTGATCTCTCAGTTCCTCACTTATCCTGATGGCTATATCGATGGCTGTGATGCTCTGGCAGGCTGTCTGGAACGCTTCTCCGAATATGATATCGGCAGGAACAGAGTCAAAGTCAGGAGATTCAGCTTCTAATGAACTACTACGATAAACTCATGTTGGAGTACTACCGGGTCCTCAATAATGCCTGGAAAACTGAGATTAGAGATGCTACACGACTAGCCATCCAGATGCTGAGTGACATGCCACGAGCAGAGAAGATCAACAAGGACTCCATAGATAAGTTTATGAGCATCATCAATACCCAGTTGGGAGATGACTTCGCAGCGCTGGTCAATGAGCCCACCAAGGCAATAATAGACCGCTGTGTGCGGCTAGGACTGCGAGACACCCAAGTGCAAGCACCAACCAAGACCAGCATCGGGCTCTGGGGCATTGAAGATCAGCATCTATCCACAACCATCCAGAAACAGCAGTTGTTCTGGATCGGGAATCACTTTGAAGCCGATGTCCGGCAGAACTTCGCAGACACCCTCTCCAAAGCCATCGAGCAAGGCTATACCAAAGAGATGCTTGCCGATACGCTCAAAGACCAGTTCAATGACCTTGCCAACCGTTCATCTCACTACTGGCAAGGACTGGCAGAGCACACCGCTCTGAGAATACGTGAGTTCGGAAGACTTCAGGGCTACAAGAAAGCCAAAGCCAGATACTACAAACTTGTGGTGATCCTGGATGATCGCACCAGTGACATCTGCCGGGCTCTGGCTGCCCAGGATAAAGTCTATCCCCTAAACGATGCACTCGAAGTAATGGATAATCTTATGGCTCTGGATACAAAGTCCAGCAGCCTGAATGATGCCAGAGAATACATCAAAGCCCTAGCACCCTGGATCAAAGATGATCAGATCGAATATGACTCAGACATGAATCCGATCGGTGTCTCTGGAGCGCATACTCCGTTTCCACCGTTTCATTGGAAATGTAGGACTACGACGGTGATCTGGACAGAGTAGATTCTATAAAGTAGTAGCAAATCTATTTGATACTATTTTATAAGTATCATCTTATGAGTTTGAGATGTACCATTTATCTCAACACGCACAAAATAAACCCCGGAGCTTACAGCAGATCCCCTCTCGTCCAGTCCATTCCAGACTATTCGATGATGCCCTTTGGTCAAGAACCCGTCATGTAAGGTTATCACTCTTTGGCCTTTGATATTGAACACAGACAGCTTGGTAATTCCTGCTTGAGGGGCAATAAAACTGATCGTGGTCGTTGGATTGAAGGGGTTAGGGAAATTAGCAAGGCCGAAATCTGTGGGTTCAGGTGACTGCGTATTATCGTCATTGGCTACATTAGTGCGCACGAGCGGGATGTTTAGTATGGTGTCCTCACCTAAATTTACTACTACATTAGGAATAATCAAATCCTGATAATCCCAACGGCTTACTTTTACAGAGTAAATCCCCGCTCCGGAAGGATATTGGAAGCAACCCAGGGAGTCGCTGAATTCAGGCAATTTGTTCACAATCTCGATCTTCACGCAGTCAACAGGTAATCCTGATACTGAATCATAAACATACCCGTTTATCCCGCCGATGTTGAAAGAGTTGTATTCATATGCCCCAATGTCAATGGTTCGAGGACCTCCAGGAGCACCTGGGGTAATGCGTTTGTGATACCTGAGATCGAATTCAGGAAGATCGGGATGGTAAGCTCCGGCATCTATACACGGTGAATCAGCTGAAAGACTGTAATCCCCATTCAAACTGTCCGCAAACATGGGATAGGCTACAATATTGCCATCTCCAACAATAGATGAACCCTGAGGTATTGGGATACTAAGGCAGTTATTATATAATAATGGGTAGAACCCTTCATCAAACTGCCCAAAACCATAAGATATATCAATGATATTATTCGTATAGATCGTATGATAATTACCTGTAGAAAAATGTAATGTGTTGTAACCGAGAATTGTATTATTATATATAAACGGAGAAGTATCTTGGACGTTTACTGCATAGGATTCAATAGATCCTAAGTATCTTACCAGATTGTTAAAGAACCTGATCTGTCCATCCTGATACGCAGGATTCAAATTCTCGAATTTTAATATCGGTCCAGGAAAGTTGTTCTCTATGGTGTTGTTATGTATATAAGATGTAGTAGCATTTGCCATCATTGTCTTAACCTGAACACAGCCAGACAAAAAGTTATCTGAAACATAGTTTATTCCATAACCGTCTGAACCAAGAATAAGTGGAGAATTACTGGGATTTGCATCCTCAGGCTTGATCAATTGATTCCTTCTTGCAAAAACTGTATCTGTTACAGCATATGATGAACACCCCCAACCACCCATGCCGTTATTCAGCAAATTACCATAGCTACTTACTGAGCCAAATTCGGATCTGTGTTCTCCCGATTGCTCACTTCTACCGACAAAATTGTCGGCAACATTATTTAGATATAGGATATCCATATAATATCCAACTGGTCCCAATCCTGCCGTCCCCGTAAAGTAGCATTTGGCTATTGTTACTTTGTAATGATTCACAGGTTCCGGTTCGGGAGCGGCACTGAATCCTATAAACCCGGTCATACCGAACGGAGTGGGATAAGTATCATTTATTGATATAAATCTGCAGTCATATATCAAAATATCATCTTGCAAAAAACCCGTGCGTATGGCATTTAGGTTATTATCGAATGTACAGCTTCTGATATTGATAACCCCGTTATCAAAATCAATTGCAGCCAAGGACCATTCCCCAGGAATATAATCACAGAAAAAGGAATTCCTGAACTCACAATACTCAAATGTAGATATAGGTGCATTGGGTCCAATGTAAATAGACCCCCATCTGTATTCGTGATCTGGCTGATACTTGTCGAAGATTATCGGATTATCAGATGTTCCAACAGCATTAATAGTGCCATTGACGATGACCATCTTTGCCAGAGGCTGGTTATTTCCACTCCACATGAAGTTATTGATATTGTTCTTATCTGCTCCAGAACTCAGTACATGTGTGCCAGGTAAGATAGTAAGCGTAGCCCCGGAATCAATATAAAGAAAGGATGTTATGATATATGGGTTGTCGTCAGGGGTCCAGGTAGCATTTTGAGTAATGTGACCACCAACTTCGATACATGGTAGAGTAGATACTACTGAAGTTAAGAACAAGAAAAATAGAATTCGTTTCATGTTTACTCTCATTACCCGGGCTTTGGCTGTTGAGTCCCAAATGTTGGTGTAAATTCCAACTCGTTGTTTCTCAGGTTGTTTGAGGGCATCTGATATCCCTCGTTACTCACATTCTATGTTAGGCCAAGCGACCAATTGCATTATTTTCACCTCGTTAATCCAAGTCAAGTTCTTTTTCATAATAATCTACCTTGCTGCGACGGGCTGGAGCCCTGCGGAGGAGGCGTAGCCGACGGAGCAGGGCTCCAGCCCGTCGCGCGGCGACTCGACCGGTATGGGTCTTTTCTGTAGTTCCCTGATCTTTTCCAAGGGCTCGGACAGATAGAT
>JAHYIU010000012.1 GCA_019429425.1 Candidatus Syntrophosphaera sp. | reverse complement strand
GAACTGGGCAGGATTTATTTCGTTTCCTGGGGCGAAGAGGCCATCTTCATGATCCCCCAAGAACAGAACCGTACACTGCTCTGGCAGGAAAATATCCCCTCCCCCGCCGATATCTATTATCATCAGCCCACTGGCGAAATTATCGTCCCCGTCTTCAACAAGAACGAGATCCGGCGCTTCAAGGTAGATTGAGCCAGCTGCCCCATGACGGCAGGAACCAGCCGGGTCGAACTGCGGGATGACACTGTAAGGAAATACTTTACAGACCCGGAGGACTACGCGCGCGAACTGGCCGTGTATGAGCGCCGCCTGCCCCAGACCCCTGCCCTGCTGGATTTCAGCGCTCCCCAATGGATAGAAATGGCCAGGATCGAGGGCACGCCCTACCTGGACATTGGACTAACGCAAAAAGAATCTTCCCGCCTGGCCAAAACCATCGCCGCCTTCCACCATGCCACTCTGGATAACGGCCTCTGCCTCTGCCACTGGGACAACCAACCCCGCAACGTCCTTGCCGCCGAAGATTCGTTTTACCTGATCGATTTCGCAGAATCCAGATTTGCCTCGCCCGAGGCTGACCTCAGCCATCTTTTGCTGTTTTGGGCCGGCGAATTTCCGCCTCCAGCCCTGAAAAAACTAGCCACGGCGTTCATCTTGGCCTATCAGGAAGCGCTTCCTCTCGCCCCCACGCGGTGGCAACTGTCTCTGGCGCAGAGCATTGAGCGTTTCGACCAGCGCCGGGCCCGCCATTGCCATCTCATCCCACATCTGGACCCCAGCCAGTTGGCAACAAACCGGGATACGCTCTTCAGCCTCGTCAGATAAGCGAGTTCAGTCTCCGGGGCGGAGGATGAGAAAAAACCTTGACCAAAACCCCTATTCCGAAAATTGTCCTGCCATCCACTGAGGAGATAATGCAGATATGACTTTTATCGATGTCCTGAACCTGCTGGGTGGCCTGGCGCTCTTCCTGTTCGGCATGAACAAGATGAGCGACAATCTGCAGGCCGTGGCCGGAACCGAGATGCGCCGCATCCTTAAGAAGATCACCAACACTCCCTTCAAGGGGGTTTTGGTAGGCATGGGCATCACCGGCATAATCCAAAGCAGCTCAGCCACTTCCGTGATGATCATCGGCCTGGTCAACGCCGGGCTGATGACCCTGCAGCAGGCTGTGGGTGTGGTGATGGGGGCCAATATCGGCACCACGATCACCGCCCAGCTCATCGCTTTTGACATCGGCAAATTCGCCTACGCCTTTGTGATCATCGGCGTGGTGGGGATGCTGGTCAAGCGCTCCCGGAAAATGGAGCACTGGAGCCTGATCATCCTGGGTTTTGGCCTGCTGTTCATAGGCTTGAGTGTCATGTCCCATTCAGTTGCCGGTTTGAAGAATTCCCCCTTCGCCCACGGGATCCTGGCCCGTTCGGCGGATTTTCCCGTGCTGGCGATCCTGGCCGGCGCACTCTTCACCATGCTGATCCAGAGTTCCTCCGCCTCCGTGGGTATCGTGATCGTTTTGGCCAACACCGGCCTGATCCCCTTCGAAGGCGCAATCTACCTGGTCTTGGGGGATAACATCGGCACCACGATCACCGCCTGGCTGGCTGGCCTCGGAGCGAATAACACCGCCAAACGCGTCGCCCTCGTGCACACGATATTCAACCTCTTTGGCACGGTCATTTTTGCCTTTCTCACCTCGATGGGCATTTACAAGGTATTCATCAACCTCATCACCCCCGGCGACGTTTTTGCAGGCCAGAACGTGGCCCGGCACATCGCCAACGCCCACACTTTCTTCAATGTCCTCAATACGATCGTGATGCTACCCTTGGCCGGAGTTCTGGCCGGGATCGCCAAACGCATAATCCCCAAAGACCCGGAGGACACGATCTCCCTGGGCGAACCCAAGCACTTGAATTATCGCCTGATCGGCGATTCCCACCTGGCCATCGACCAATCCCTGCGGGAAATGCGGGAAATGCTGAGATTGGTGAGGCTGGGCCTGACCGTCTCCTTTGAGGCTTTCAAGGACAAGAACTACAAGAAGCAGATCCGCGTTTCCCGCATCGAAGCCTCCATCGATCACCTCCAAAGGGAGATCACGCGCTATTTGGTGGCCGTCAACGAACGCACCAACGCCGAGGTCATCATCCAAAAGATCCCCGCCCTGCTCCACACGGTCAACGACATCGAAAAGATCGGGGATTTCACCGAAGAGGTGAACCGCATCCTCAACTACCAGATCCCGGCCCAGAAAAACCCACTCTGCTCTGATTTCCGGGAGATGATCAACGATTTCCACGCCAAGGTGATGGACATGCTGGACCTTTCCATTGAATACATCGAGGAACTCAAGCCCCTCTACACCTACAAGATCATCGAACTGGAAGGCAGAATCAACGAGATGCACCACACCCAGAGAGAAAAGATCCTAACCCAAATCCAGAACGCGGAATGCGACCCCGGGGGCGGGCTGAACACCATCGACTATATCGACGCCATGGAATTGATCGCGGATAAGCTGAAGAACCTGGTCAAGGCCGGGACCCATGGATTCGTCTATTCGGTTGACATCCTGGAAACGGACGAGAACGACAAGTCCGAGCCAGACGACAATTGACCGCCGGGCCTCATGAGCTTAAGCAAGCGCCCAGCCAAATACAACGGCAAAGCTCTGTTTTCTTCCCCGTTTTTTTCTGAAGCTTGGTTTCTTGTCCGTATCCCGCACGATAACTGCCCGGCAGGCGCGAATCCGGCGGGATACGTACTGGAAACGGACCGGATGAATGTAAGGGGGGGGGGTGAACAGAAGCCGGGCTGGCTTCAGCTTTTATCTGGAATGGGCATCAAGCCCGGGCAGCGCGTCTTCGCTCCTCAGTCCAGAGCGCCATGCCACTCGAAACATCAAGGTACACATTCCCAACCTTGTTCGGGATGTGTACGCAGATTGTCAGGACGGAATTGGATGATGGAATGAGGGCGGAAAGGGAGGGATGTTCTGAAAAAGGACAGAAGCCGCTTATTCGGGCTTCATTTGGGGAAAGAGGATAACTTCCTTGATCGAGTCGTTTTCCGTGAGCAGCATGACCAGGCGGTCGATGCCAATACCGAGCCCGCCCATCGGCGGCATTCCGTATTCCATGGCCTCAAGGAAATCCTCGTCGACCACGTTGGCCTCGTCGTCTCCCAGGGCGCGAAGCTGCGCCTGTGCTTCCAGCCTGGCACGCTGGTCGAGGGGATCGTTGAGTTCGCTGAAGGCGTTGGCGAATTCCTGTCCGGCAATGATCAGCTCAAAGCGGTCCGCCAAGAGGGGATTGTCCTCTTTGGACTTGGCCAGGGGCGAGATCTCCTTGGGAAAATCGACCACGAAGGTCGGCTGGATCAGCTTTTCCTCAACATAGGTCTCGAACAGCAGGGCAATCAGCCTGCCCACTCCTGCTCCCGGCGGGATCTCCAGCTTACGTTCCCGGCAGAAAGCCAGGGCCCTCTCCAGATCGAGGTCGGAAAGGTCTATGCCCGCGTGCTGTTTGACCAGATCGGTCATGGAGGCGCGGGTGAAGGGTTTGCCCAGATCGATGGCATGGCCACGGAAAGAGTATTCCCTTTTGCTTAATACGTCCACGGCCAGGTGCCTGATCAGGTCCTCGGTGATGGCGATCATCCCCTCGAGGTCGGAATAGGCCTCATAGAGCTCGAGCATGGTGAATTCGGGGTTGTGGGTGCGGTCCATACCTTCGTTGCGGAAGTCCTTGTTCAGTTCGTAAACCCGCTCGAAACCGCCTACGATCAGGCGTTTGAGGTAAAGTTCCGTGGCAATGCGCAAATACAGGTCCGTGTCCAAAGTGTTGTGATGGGTCACGAAAGGACGGGCGTTAGCGCCTCCGTAGAGGGGTTGCAGGACGGGGGTCTCGACCTCGGTGTATTCGCGGGCGTCCAGGAAGGCGCGGATCGCGGTGACGATCCTGGCTCGTTGGATGAACACTTTGCGGTGATCAGGGTTGAGCAGCAGGTCCAGATAGCGCTTGCGATAGCGCAGTTCGATATCCGAAAACTCATCATAGCGGACTGTTTTGCCGTCCACTGTCTTTTCCTTGACTGCGGGCAGGGGACGGAGGTTCTTGCTCAACAGGCCGATTCTGTTCGCTTTGATAGAGTATTCGCCTGCCTGGGTGTGGAACATGGTGCCGAGAACCTGGATGAAATCGCCGGCGTCGCAGAGCTTGAAGAGTTCGTAATTTTCCTCTCCCACGAGGTTCTGCGCCACATAGAGCTGCACGCGGCCGCTGCTGTCCTCAATGTTTCCAAACCCGATCTTACCCTGCCTGCGCATGGCAACCAGCCTTCCCACCAGACAAACCTCACGCTCCGAAGAGATCCATTCCTCGCGGTCAGACAGCACTTCTGCGATCTTGTGGGTGCGGGAGGATTTGACCGGATAGGGGTTTATGCCCGCGTCAATGAGTTTCGCCAGCTTCTGTTTGCGAAGCTGGATGAACTGGTTATCCCGGGATTGCATGGAAACTTATAGGTCTTTGAAGGGATTGTCGTCCACTGGATTGGGCTTTTCGCTGGCGTATCTGCGCCATTCCTCGTCAGCGCGGGACCTTCCACGTCCGCGGGGGCGGTCGAATGAACTGCTCTGCGGCTCGCGGCGGTCATTGGAACGGTGGCGCTGCTCGACAACCTCGCCGGGGGCCCTGTCTGTGTAATCCAGGGTCAGGCGGTGGTTTTCCTTGTCGATCGCGGTGACCATCAGGGTGACCTCGTCGCCGGATTTGAAGCTGTCCTTCTCACGGATGCGGCTGCGGGGCAGAAGACCCGTGATGCCTTCAGTGATGGAGACGAACAGGCCAAAATTGGTGGAGCTTTCGACTGTCCCGGTGAAGGGTGTCTCGAGCTTGACGATCTCATCTATGTTTTCCCAAGGATCGGCCTGGAGGGCACGCAGGGAAAGAGAAATCTTTTGGGTGTCGGGATCGATGCGCAGGATCTGCACTTCCACAAAATCACCTTCCTTGAGCACTTCGCGGGGATGGGAAATGTTGCGGCTGCGGCTCATTTCGGAGATTGGGATCAGACCCTCGACCCCGGGCTTGATCTCGGCAAAGGCGCCGAAATTGTGCAGGCGGAGGACACGACAGTTGATATTGTCGCCTTCCTTGAGTTCATTGATGACCGCGGCAAAGGGATTTTCCTGCAAAGCCTTCATGGAGAGCGAGAGCTTGTCGCCCTTGATGTCCAGGATCTTGACTTCGACCTCCTGGCCAGCTTTCAGGGCGTCCTGGGGCTTGATGACATGCTGCCAGGATATCTCGGAAACGTGCATCAGGCCTTCGATCCCGCCCAGTTCGACAAAAGCGCCGAAACCGGTCATGCGCATCACAGTGCCCTTAACGACTTCGCCCACAACCAGCTTCTCGAGGGCGGCGGCTTTCTTTTCCTGCTCGGCCGCTTCTTCGATCTGACGGTGCGAAACTACCACACGGCGGCAATTGTCGGAACATTCAATCACCAGGAAATCCATGCTCTTGCCGATGTACTGCTCCGCGTTATCCCCGCCGCGCGAGGCGATCTGGGAAATGGGGCAGAACGCGCGGGCACCGAGGACGTCGACATTGAACCCGCCTTTGGTGACAGCATAGATCTTCCCCTCCACCGGAATCTTGCGCTCATAGGCGTCCAGCAGGGAGTTTTTGTCCACAAACTGCTTGGTGAGACTTCTGCCAATAACGAAACCCTGCTCGTTACTGTCCACGATATAACCTTTGAGGGTATCGCCTTCCTTGTAGCTAAGGTTTCCCTTTTCGTCGGCAAACTCACCGATCTCCGCGTACGCATCGAATTTCCCGCCCAGGTTCACGATCATGAACTTCTCATTGATCGTGACGATCGGGGCCTCGACGACGTCGCCTTTTTTAAATTCCTCTGTGGTTTGGAAAGATTCTTCGAGCAAGCGAAGATACTCTTCCCGCATTTCTTTCATTGCAGCTTTGCTGCTCGTTTCACGCACCTTGTCAGGCATAAGTAACTCCTAAGGACAATTCAGAAAGACCAAGTTTTCTATGAGGCCTTTTTTGTAAAGGATTTTATTTGCTTTCTGCCAACCTGCGACGGGACAAAGTTCACAAGCGTGAGTATCCCGACCCAAGGAAACGGAAAAATGGACTTGACTAAATCCTTTTGCGCATTTTATATGGATAAAATTTAAATTTTGGGAGAGATACTTGAGCAACCTCCATCACGGCATCTATCAGAGCTATCTGCAGCTCATGCACAGGTTTTGCCAGTATCCGCAACTGTTGAAGCTGCTGGACGCGGAGAAATTCAGCCCGCGGGTGCGAGTCTTGGCGATTGGCAAGGCGGCCTGGAAAATGGCTTCCCTCTGCGCTGCTTTGCTGGCTCAAAAAGGCTTTGAACATGATGGATTTGTGCTCACCAAACGCGGGCATTCACTCGGCCCCATCCCCAGTCTGAAGGTTTTGGAAGCCGGACACCCCATTCCTGACGCCTTCAGCCTGGCCCACAGCGCCCGGATCGTCGACTGGCTGGGTAGCATCCCTGCTCGGGAGGACCTGGTTGTATTGCTTTCCGGGGGCAGTTCCGCCCTATTCGAGCTCTTGCCGGAAAATGCAACACTGCAGGAACTTAGCGATATAAACTCCCAACTCCTTAAGAGCGGAAAAAGCATCGCCGAGATCAACCGCAAGCGGCGCGAACTCTCACTGCTGAAAGGAGGAAAGTGCCTGGACCTTGTCAATTCCAAACGCGTCCATGTCTATGCCGTTTCTGATGTGGAGGGCAACGATCCACAGATTATCGGCTCGGGCCCGTTCACGCCTGAGATACCAGCTTCCAAGACCCTGGATGGGTGGCGTTACAAACCTCCGGGCAAAGAGCTGCGCTATCACATTGTGGCCGACAACCGCTCGTTCTGTTCACAATTGGCCACGGACCTGCGCCAGCAGGGATGCAAGGTGTACTTGGAACCAAGCTTCCAAAACAGCCCCTTGCCTAAATTTGCAGAACAACTGCGGGAGATTCTGCGTCGGGCCGACAATCCCAGATTCCGGCTACATCCGCCTTTCATCCAGATCTTTGGCGGTGAAACACCTTTGAAGGTCACCGGTCCTGGAACTGGCGGACGTTGCAGCCATCTGGCCCTGTCGCTGGCGGCAACTCTCAGCCGTTACAAGAATTCCGCCCTCTTTTGTTTTGCCACTGACGGAAGTGACAACGTCTGCGGCAATGGCGGGTCCTACTCGGATTCAGGCACTCGCGTAAAACTGCGTTATGCCGGGATCGAACTCGCGAAAGCCAAAAGGGACTGTGACAGCTACACCGCCCTCAAGGCCATCCACCACATATTGCCGGCACCGCTCCTGGCCACGAACGTCAACGACGTGTTTATCCTATCCGTGGGTTACGATCTGGAAAAGCCGCTCTCCGCAAACTCCAGAGACAACTTTGACATCTTCGAAGGAATCCTCTGAGGAAGATACTGCTGCCAAAATGAAGAGATCCGCCCTGTTCCTCGCCCTGCTCCTGATGCTTTGCCAGCTTCCGCTCCTTGCCCAGGGAGATGCTTTGAACAACGCACTGCCGGCCATTCCGGCCCCTTCCGACACCCTGTTTTACAATCCCGCCAAAGAAGATTCCCTCTTCTATGCGGCGGACAGCATGGCCTACAACCATTCTTTGGATCAGATCCGCCTGTTCAGGAACACCAGTGTCCGCTATCAGGAATTCACCATCAGCAGCGACTCCCTGCTGGTGGACCTGAAGGCCAAACGAGCTTACAGCCAGGGAAACACGGTCATGCAGGATGGCGATCAGATCCTGCTGGGCGCTAACGTTGCCTACGATATGGACACCCGCACCGGGCTCATGACCGACGGAGTCAGCCGCCTGGAAAGAGGCTTTTACAGCGGTGAGAAGATCCGCATGGTGGACGGCAACACCTACGATGTCGACAATGGTAGCTTCACCACCTGCGAAAACGCCGAGCCGGATTTCTGGTTCACGGCCTCGCAATTGCGTGTCTACCGGGGCGACAAGGTGGTCGGCAGACCCGTGATCGCCTATGTGAACCACCTGCCTGTCTTCTATTTTCCCTTCATCACCATCCCCATCCGGCGGGGAAGGCATCCAGGCTTCCTGATCCCGGAGCCTGGCTACAACAGCGTGGATGGCAAATTCCTCAGGGACATTGCCTGGTATTATCCCTACAAAGACTACGCGGACGCAGTACTGAGCCTCGACCTGATTGAAAAGACGGGTTGGAAAGCCGGCCTGAAGGTAGATTATCTGGAGCGCTACAAACATGCCGGGTCCTTCAACGCCGCCTACCAGAAAAAGGTCAGCTATCCCCAAACCTTCTACGACTGGTATCTGCGCGCCACCCACCATCACGAGCTGGGCAACAGGTCCACTTTCGACATGAACATCGATTTCGTGAGCAACAAGCGGATGTGGGAAAGCAGCACCGACCTCGATGAAAGCCTTGCCCAGCGGGTCACTTCGAACCTTTCCTACCGCAAACCGCTACTGAACTCATTCCTCAGCGTCGGCGCTTCCTACACCGAGGACCTGATCAACGACCGGGCCTCGGTTTCCCTGCCCTCGGCCTCCTTCTCGCTCCCTTCCCGGCCGGTCTATGAGATCTTTTACAAGCCCGACCGCAGCCCCGACGCGTGGTGGAGTAACCTGAGCTACAACTACAATGTCAGATTCGATCACATCGGCCAGAGCAGCGATCCGGACAGGAATGTGCGAGACCTTATCTGGAATAACGTCCCGGACCCTGCCGATTCCACACTTTTCCTCACCCAGCACAATCTGGGCATGAAACACAACCTTGGACTGGCTTACAATTGGAAGCTGCGGGGCTGGCTCGGAGTACAGCATGGCCTTGCCTACAGCGAAGCCTGGTTTGACCGCGACAAGGAGAACAACCAACTGGTGCGGGGCAACGATTACCGCGCCTATACCAACGCCAACTTCAACATCTATGGGATCCGGAACTTTCGCCGGGGCTGGCTGAAATCCCTGCGCCACATCCTAACGCCTTCCGCGGGAATCAGCCTGCATCCGGACTTCCGGGATAATTCCCGATTTTACAGCTTTGGTGGGATCGGGCTGAACAGCGCTGATGAGGCGGCGAACCTGAACCTCTCCCTGGACCAGAAATGGCAGATCAAATATGGAAAGGACGACCGCAAGATAAACGACCTCTTTGCCCTGACCTCAAATGTCTCTGCCAATCTGCTCAAAGAAGGCGGCAAGCCCTTCGGGATCCTATCACACCGGGCCTCTTTCCGCCCCGGAAGCTTCGATTTGGGAACTCTGCGCGTGACCGGGTCCCGCTACCGACTGGAAAAGATATCGCTTGGCTACAGTTCACAGTACACTCTTTCCCACAATCCCTACAAGCTACAGTTCGACGATTGGAAACCTTCCAGCCAGTATTTTTCCCAGGCCCTCACTCTCACAGGATCCGCTCCCTACGCCAAATATTTCAGCAAGGAAAAGAACCGCATCTTCGATCCCTACCAGCCTCAGGACAGCCTCCAGGTCATAGCCGAAAGCTTTGTCGCCGGTGGGGACAAAAACACCTGGAAACTCAGCCTCTCGCAAGACCTTTACGGCACCAGCAGCATCCTGGACCCCAGCTCCCACAACTTACGCCTTGACACCTCGCTCAAGCTCACAGATAATTGGTCTGTCACCTACGGCAACTATTACAACCTCAAGACCCAAGAGCTGATCTCGCAATCGCTGAAGCTCAGCCGTGACCTCCATTGCTGGAAGCTCGACCTCAGCTATTCACGGCGCAACGAATTCTGGGAATACCGAATCACTCTCTTCAACACAGCCCTGCCGGACGCCCTGCGCTTTTCCACCCATGACAGCAAAAGGTATTAAGCGCGCCGTCTTCCTGGACAGGGACGGCTGCCTCAGCCCCGACCAGTTCGGCTACATCTCAGATCCCGCTGGTTACCAGATCTATCCCTTCACCGGCGAAGCCCTAAGGATCCTGCGGGATATGGGTTTCTTGCTCTTCGTGGTAACCAACCAGTCCGGCATCGCAAGAGGCTATTTTGACATACCGGCTTTAAACAGGGTCCACGCTCGCCTGCGCGAACTGCTCACGGAACAAGGCGTGAATCTGGACGCGCTCTATTTTTCACCCTATTTCGCCGCAGGGACAGTTCCCCCCTATAACATCGCCCACGAAGACCGCAAACCCGGGCTGGGCATGTTCAAACGCGCCCTGCGGGAACACCATTTCGACCCAGGCCGCTCCTGGATGATCGGTGACCGCCAAACGGATGTTGAGTTCGGCAAAAGGGCAGGCCTGAAAACCATCCTGATCCTCAGCGGCCACGGAGCCGAAGAGATGCTGTTGAATATGCGGAAATGGCAGCACCAGCCTGATTTCATCGCCGAAAACCTGCTCACGGCGGCCAAACTGATCCAGATGCAGAACCGATGAAACCCCTCATATCCTACAGCCAAAGGAAGTTCCAAGCCTTGGACGCCCCTGGCCGGATCAAGGCTCTAAACAAGCTTCTGACAGCCCTGGAAACAGTTTTGGGCGATCCCGCCTGCTCCTCTCCCCTGCTCTCTCAGATCAGGCTCTGTATCGGCTGGATGGAAAAGCCCCTTCCGCAGAGTGTTCTGAGGCTGGCAAACGATCTGGGGAATGATCCTGATCCACACCAGATCAGCCAGGCAATAACACGTTTTCAAGGCTCACTGGGCCTCACTTTCAAAGACGGCCAGATCGCGGTTCTCAAGGGTGACGGACTCCGCGTTTCCGATCCCGCCGCCAAAGAGCGGGCTCAGAACGTCATCGTAATTTTAGACAACCTACGCTCAGTTTTCAATATTGGCTCCATCTTCCGCGGTGTCGAATGCCTGGCCATAAAGGAGATCTGGCTCTGCGGCGTTTCCGCCACACCCGCTCATCCTGCCTTGGAAAAAACCGCCCGAGGTACTGCCAACCGGGTATCCTGGCGCTATTTTGAGCGGACCCCGGAAGCTATCGAGACCGCCAAAGCTGCCGGCTATCACCTTTACGCGTTGGAAACCACCCAAAACTCCCAATCCGTCTTTAAATCCGATTACCGGTTCCCTCTGGCCCTGGTGCTGGGCAACGAAAGCCTGGGTATCTCCGAAGAGGTTTTGGCCCTTTGCGCCCATCAAGTCTCCCTCCCCGTCCAGGGCTGGAAAAACTCGCTCAATGTGGCCGTCGCCTTTTCCGTATGCGCCTATCAGATCGTTTTTGGCCCCGGCCCGGCCGAACAAGGAGGAAACAATGGATAAGCAAGAATACTATGCCGTCTTGAACGAGTTGGTTTCCCGCAACGAAGCGGCCTGGCAAGTAACGGTCGTCCAGACCGAAGGCTCATCTCCGGCAAAACCAGGCATGAAAATGCTGATTCCCCTTTCCGGCAAGGCCATCGGCAACCTCGGAGGAGGTGAGATGGAACATCACATTATCGCCAAAGTATGCGAGGAACAGCCTCCCAGAACGCTCCTGCTATCCTTTGTGCTTTCCGAACAGGGGGACACCGCCAGCCTGGACATCGGCATCCCCACGGCCATGATCTGCGGGGGAAAGGTGACCGTGTTCATCGAACCGCTCTTTTCCTCCAAACTCCTTGACATAGTGGGAGCTGGCCATTGCGGCAAAGCTTTGGCCCGTCTGGCCGGACTTTGCGGCTATCGAACCCGCCTCATCGACAACCGCCGGGAGGTCCTGGCAGAGATATCTCCTGAGATCTGCGCGGACCTCCATTTCAGCGATTACAGCAACCTTGAAGCTCATATCCGCTTTGGCCTCCAGGCGAGGATCGTGATCATGACCCACGGCCACAGCCACGACCGGCACGTCCTGGAACAATGCCTCGGCAAGCCTTATGGCTATCTGGGCATGATCGGCAGTACTGCCAAGGTCGCCGCCACGCTGGAAAAACTACACCAAAAAGGCTTTCTGCCTGATGAACTGGCCCGGGTCCACACCCCCATCGGCCTACCCATCGGCTCCCAAACCCCATACGAGATAGCCGTTTCCATCCTCGCCCAGCTTATCCAACTCGATTCAGGCAAAGAATCATCCTGAAAACAAGCGAAAAAACATTTGCCTGACGATTCCTGTGACTTATGATATCCAGCAACCAACGCAGGAGAACCAAAATGCACAAATTGTTTCCAACCCTTCTGATCATCGCCCTGGCCTGCTCACTTATAACATTTCGCTTTCATGTATCCAAATTTAGCCACTTGAAATAGGTCAGCTTTGAGACCATCTCTTTATTGTTGTCCAGGTACGAGAAACTTTCAACCAGAGCTTTCTGCACATCATCAAGTGATCCATAGGCTGTATTCCTGAATTTCAGGTCTCTGATCTTTGACCAAAGATGTTCGGTGGGATTCAGTTCAGGGCTATAAGGGGGCAGGAATATCAGCCGGATGTTATCAAATTGCTTGAGGTAATTTGTGGTATGCCAACCAGCCTTGTCCATGATGATGATGTTACGATTATTGCGATATTCTTCAGAGAGTTCCTGTATGAACAGAGACATTATTTCGGTATCGCAGTTGGGCGCCAGAATGGAGAATATATCTCCGTTTTTTGGATTTACCGCCGAATAGGCATAGATGTATTGTCGGACGATCTGTCTGGAGACAGTCGGTCTCTGGCCTTTTGGTGCCCAGCACCTGACCGGAATATTGATCCGGCCGAAGCGGGCTTCGTCTTGAAAGAAAACCTGAATCGGTCGGTTGTCGCCTGTTTGGAAGCTTAGAGTGGCGGTTGCCAGGTGTTCCGGGAGTTTTTTTTAAACTCTTCCTGTTTTTCTGTATCTTGCTTGGGATGTTTGGGCCTGGGCGCCGTTCTCCTCCAGCCATGACGGTGCAACAAATCATAAGGATAATCTTTGGAGACAGGATGTCCTATGCTGGCTTCTACTTCTGCCTTGATTGTTTTGATCACAACCACCAAGCCATCCTTGGCCCTCTTGCCGATTTCTGACAGAAGCTCTTCTTCCTCTTCCCAACTCAGAAAGGAGGTGCGGTTGCCACCTCGTTTCTGACTGTAAATGCTCTGTTCTCCATGATGGTTGTATTTGTATACCCATTTGTTGACCGTGTATATTGAAACACCGATCATGTCTGCTATCTGCTTGGCTTGAAGTCCCTTTGCCTTAGCCATATAGAGGGCTTGCCACCGATTGCGCTCTCCAATGTCTTTACTGCACAACATTCGGCGCTTGAGCTCTTCTGCCGGCAAAGCATCGCTTACTCGAATCTGTCTCATCAGTACCTCCAGTGAACTGAAACTGGAGATACAATAACCCATATTTGGAATTATGCAAGCGAAATGGTATTAGCGCCCAGACCGGGCTCTTCCAGATCAATTATGACGACACCAGGGAAGCGGTCCTCGAAAACCTGATCGGGGAAGGTTTCGCGATCGATTCCGACACCGGCGCCTGGCTCAAAATGGTCCCCACGGACAACTATCTGGTGGAAAGCGTCGAACTGGAATTCTCTCCGGCGGATTCCACCCTGGCGGCCTGGACTATCATCTATTTCCCCCCGGATGACGAAGATATCGAAGAGATCGTCGTGGACGCCCTGGCCTCCTGGCATGGCTGGGACTACGAATATGACGAGTATTTCGAAGAATACTACTGGGACCTGGGAAATGACCGTGCTGTTTTTGCCTTTTACGACTACGAATACACGGCTTTCATCGTCCAATACACCGGACCCAAAGCTGAATAAGGCCTTTAGGGAGTTTGTCCTGATTGTTCGTCTTCATTTCCAAAACTCACGCCAGTACTAACCTCGCCCTACACATCCCGAACATTATTGGGAGTGTGTAGGGCAAAAGTTCAGCAGGCAAAGCATTTGGCTATGAGGACGGAATAGCTGAACACAATACTTTAATCCCCTGTTCAAATTCAATTTTAAAGAAAAGCCCCGCCAAACGGCGGGGCATATTTATAGCTCAGAACCGCGGGGGTCAATCGAAGCGGAGCACTGTGAACTGCTCGTTCTTGTTGCGGTCCATGACGTAGAGGGTAATGATCTTCCTGTCTTCCTTTTTGATCCTGTCTAGTGCTTTCTGCATGGCGCTTTCATATTCTTCAGGAGTGTTCACGACGTCACGGTCCACCCTCAGGATGACAAACCCCACCTGCAGACCGGCTTTCGCGGCGGCTGAATTGGGCTCGATGGTGCTGATGATCACACCTTTCTCGGCGGTGATGTTGTTGCGGCGGGCATAGGCGCTGTCCGTGGCCTCGACCGTGATGCCGGGGCCACCATTTACCTCAGGTTCCTCGCTACTGGCCAGGGGACCGTCCTCAGGATAGGAATCCAGTTGGATATGGACGGTCTGGACCTTGTTTTCGCGGATGATCCTGACCGGGACCTTGGTCCCCACCCTCGAGGTGGCCACCGCGATGCGGAATTTGGAGACATTGGGTACCTTCTCACCATTGAATTCCAGGATCACGTCCCCGGCTTCCAGTCCAGCCTTGTGGGCGGGCGAATCGAGCTCCACCTTGGCGACCAGCACACCAGAGACCTCGGTGAGGTTGAAAGCGTCCATCAGGTCAGAAGTGATCTCCTGGGGCGAGATGCCGATATAGGCGCGGGTCACTTTTCCGTTGGCGACCAGGTCTTCGACCACGCGCTTGGCGAGGTTGACAGGAATGGCGAAGCCGATGCCGATGTTGCCGCCGCTGGTGCTGGTGATGGCGGAATTGATGCCAATGACCTCGCCGTTGATGTTGAGGAGCGGTCCGCCGCTATTACCGGGATTGATCGCGGCGTCGGTCTGAATATAGTCTTGATAAATGGGCGAGCCGGAGCCAAAGTTGAGGTTGGACCTGCCGATGGCTGAGATCACACCCAGGGTAACGGTGCGGTCGAGTCCGGAATCACCGAAGGGATTGCCGATGGCAATGGCCCAATCTCCGATCTCCAGGTTGGATGAATCTCCCAGGGGCGCGATCGTGATCGTGTCGCCTTCCTTGAGGGTTATCTTGATCACAGCCACATCGGTGTTGGGATCGAGGCCGACCAGGGTCGCAGTGTAGCTGATCTTGTCCGCCAAAGTGACCGTGATCGTGCCTTCCCTGCCTTTTTCCACCACGTGGTTGTTGGTCATGATGAAGGCTTCGCGGGTTTGGGGGTTGAATTCATAGATGAAACCGCTGCCCATGGAGGTCACGGGACGCTGCTGCTGGCGCTGTTCGGGGAAAAACTGGCGGAACCAGGGATCGTCGAAGAAGGGATTGCGGAAGTTCTGCACCGTGACCTTCGATTCCACCTTGATCTGGACCACGGCTTCCCGCACCTGTCGCACCACCCGTACCACAGGGTTGGGACCGTTCTCGTTGATCAGAGCTGTCTTGCCTGTCTGCGCCACCGCGCAAGACATCAAGCTTACCGCCAAAAGAAGCGGCAGGATTCTTTTCCAAGTTGTCATTTGTGTTCTCCTGTGTTTCAGGATGGCCTGCATCCTGGCAAGTTTGGGCGTTGTAAAAGATAAAAATACAGTCACATAGACAGCTATAGTAGTGTTTCCTATACATAATAATCTTCTTCCCGATCACGGTCAAGTAAAAAATCCCCACTCCTGGCCAATACTGGTTCTCATCTTAGAAGATACGATGTCTGGCATGACATCCTGCAAAGTTTCCCCTTGCACATTGACAAAAATCCCCAACCTCACATATTGGCATCATGGAAAGATCGGAATATCGCAAAGACACAAGCATGCAGGTGAAATTCCTGAGGGGCGTGGGCGAAGTGCGGGCCCGCCAGCTTGGAAACGTGGGGATCAAGACTGTTCTCGACCTGTTCGAGTATTTTCCCCGGGCCTATCTGAACCGCGTGATCGATCGCTCCATCAAAGAACTCCGGCCTGGCAACCATATCGCCCTCACCTCCATGGTCAGTTGGGTGGAGCAGCGCGGCACCCGCAAAGGCAAAGACATGCTCAACGTGGGAATCAGCGACGGGCGCGCCATCCTGGTCTGCACCTGGTTCAGCTACCCGCAGAAGTATCTGGAGCTGCTGAAGCCCGGAGTGACCATTTGGGTGGCCGGGACCCTTTCAGAGTATAACGGTCAGTTGCAATTGATGCATCCGGAATTCGAACTGGTGGATGACGCTGAAGAGGATGATTTCTGGAAAAAGCGCGAGTTTCTGCCCATCTATGGCCTCACAGGTGACCTGACCCAGAAGTTTTTCCGCAAGACCGTTTATGCCGCCTTTGAGCAATACGCAGGCCTGATCGAGGAAAACCTGCCTGAAGAGCTGATCACAAGGCATGGTTTCATCCCCCGCAAGGCAGCGCTGCAAAAGATACACTTCTCCCTTAATCCTCTGGAAGTGGACAAGATACGGCAGCGCTTCGTTTTTGAGGAATTCTTCTATTCTCAGATCCTCTGGGCCCGGCACAAGCATTTCCATGGCAAACAAGTCTCCGGCATCCGCTTTGAGAACAAAAAGCAACTGACCACCCAACTCCACCAAAAACTTCCCTTCCGGCTGACGGATGCCCAGAAAAAGACGATCCGCGAGATCTTTGCGGACATGTGCTCGGACAGGCAGATGTCACGTCTGCTGCAGGGTGACGTAGGTTCTGGTAAGACGATCGTCACCCTGTTCGCAATGCTCCTGGCAGTGGAAAACGGATATCAGGCCGCGCTAATGGCGCCCACCGAGATTTTGGCAGATCAGCATTATGCCAACATCTCCAGGTTTTTGGATGGATTCCCGGTCAATGTAACCCTGCTCAAAGGCGGTTCCTACAAGGGAAAAGCCCAGATCAAGACCGACATTCGCGAGGGAACCTCCGATATCATCATCGGCACCCATGCGCTCTTGCAGAGCGATATTTCCTTCGACAGGCTCGGCTTTGTGGCCGTCGATGAGCAACACCGCTTCGGGGTCCAGCAGCGGGCAGAACTGGCTGGGAAAGACAAACATCCGGACCTTTTGTACCTGAGCGCCACTCCCATTCCCCGCTCCCTTTCCATGACGGTCTATGGCGACCTCGAGGTCAGCGTCATTAACGAATTACCGCCTAACCGAATACCGGTGAAGACCGTGGTGCGGTCGAATCAGAAGATCGATCTGGTCTACCGCGAAGTGGACCGGGAACTGCATGAAGGCAGGCAGGCTTATGTCGTTTGCCCCCTGATCGAGGAATCGGACAAGGTGGACCTACTCGACGCCCAGAGGATGCACGAGCACATCTCCACCAAGGTCTTCCCCCATTACAAATGCGTCCTCATGCACGGTAAGATGAGCGCCCGGGAGAAGTACGCAATAATGCAGAGCTTCAAGGCTGGAGAGATCAGGATCCTGGTTTCCACCACGGTGATCGAAGTCGGGCTGGACATACCCAACGCCAGTGTTATGATCGTGGAGCATGCCGAGCGCTTCGGACTGGCCCAATTGCATCAGTTGCGGGGCAGGGTGGGCCGCGGAGGACAGCAGGCCTGGTGTTATCTAATCGAGCATTTCCCTGTCAGTAATGTCGCCCGGCAAAGATTGGACACCCTGGTGCGGACCACGGACGGCTTTCTGATCGCCGAAAAGGACTTGCAGCTGCGCGGCCCCGGAGAGCTTTTCGGAACAGAACAGTCCGGCCTACCCCAATTCCGCTTTGCCAATCTCGTCCAAGACCAGCCAGTTTTGAGAGAGGCCCGTGAGGATGCCTTCGCCATCATCGAAGAGGATCCCAATCTGAACGCTCCGGAACACTCTCTGATCAAAAATATCTACTTAGAGCAATTCGCTGATAAAGAGAAGCTTATCCTATATTAATGTCCATCTGGACGGGAATAAGTATTGACTAAATACCCCACTTGAGATTAGATGGAATAAACAAATCCAATTGAGGTGCCCAATGAAAAAGCTGATCTTAATCATCTCGCTCATCATTGCGATCAGCGCCATGTTCGCGTTGAAATTTGATCCCGACTATTTCGTCTCCAAGTCGATCATCGTCTGCTTCACCAAGGCAGCGGTAGCCAACGACACGGGAAGAATAGACACCACCCTGGAGAACGGCCAGCTGAAGACCGGCCTGACATCCTTCGACAGGCTCGCAGCCAAATACAACATTGTGGAACTGCAGCAAATGCATCCCTATGTGAAAGTCCCCACCTGGAACGATAACGGCCTCTACCTGCAAAACACCTATCGCCTGATCCTGGACTCTGACGACAGGATCGACGACGCTGTCGAGGAACTGGCCCAGAACGAAAACCTGCTCTACGCGGAGTTGGAAGGTATTGTGCGCAGCAAATTCGTACCCAATGATCCGATGGTCACCTCCCAATATGTGCACGCCCGGATCCGCAGCTATGAAGCCTGGGACTACATCCAGGGCTCATTCGATGTGAAGCTGGCCATCACCGATTCAGGCGTCAAATGGAACCACCCCGATCTGCGTGCCAACATCTGGATCAATCCAGCCGAAGCGCCAGGCATGACCATCAACTGGGATGCCGGCACCATATCCGGCGGCGACGGTGTTGACGCTGGCGAAGGCGGAAACAAGATCGACGACCTCGTGGGCTGGGACTTTTACAACAATGATAACAATCCCATCCAAACCTGGACAGCCAACGACCATGGCACACACGTAGCTGGATGCGCCGCGGCAGTGGGCAACAACGCCATCGG
This sequence comes from Candidatus Syntrophosphaera sp., assembly GCA_019429425.1. Lineage (NCBI taxonomy): Bacteria > Pseudomonadati > Candidatus Cloacimonadota > Cloacimonadia (SeqCode) > Cloacimonadales (SeqCode) > Cloacimonadaceae (SeqCode) > Candidatus Syntrophosphaera > Candidatus Syntrophosphaera sp. The sequence goes on along the minus strand of JAHYIU010000012.1, from coordinate 15,725 downwards.
CGTAGTCGGCACCTCACCCATCGTTTCCATCATCTCCTGCAAAGGCTCTTCCAATACCAGCAATTCCACCGGTATTTCCTACGCCTATGACCAGGTCAAATACGCCGCCGAGGTTGGCGCCCATATCATCAATTGTAGCTGGGGCAGCACTGGAAGCGGGACCTATCCCAATTCCATCGTGAACTACGCCACCGCTCTCGGTGCATTGGTCATAGCCGCCGCGGGAAACGAGAACATGGAGCACACCTCTTCCTATCAGGATTATCCCGCCGACTGCACCAATGCCCTATGTGTGGCTTCCACTGGCCAGAACGACGTCAAGTCAGGATTTTCAGACTACGGTTTGCCCATAGACATCTGCGCGCCGGGCGAAGGCATTCTCTCCACAATCATTGCCAACAACGGCTACGATGCCTATGACGGCACTTCGATGGCCTCGCCTGTCGTGGCCGGTGTGGCAGCCCTGGTCAAAGCTTTGCATCCGACCATGACCCCCGCCCAGTTGAGGCAAAGGCTGATGCTAACAGCAGATTATATCTACGACGTGAATCCCACCTACATAAACAACCAGGGTGACGGTCTTCTGGGAGCCGGCAGGGTCAACGCCTTTGCCGCCACCATGTATGACAAGATACCCAACATCACCATAGACGACACCATGCTAGAGGAATTCTCAGGCGACGGAGACGGAGTCGCCAATCCCGGCGAAGTCGTCAGGCTCAAGGTTTCGCTGAACAACTATCTCTCCGATAACGGACTGGCCTGGCTGACAGCCGAAAACCTGGTCGCCACGCTGAGTTGCAACTATCCCGGAGTAACCATCATCGATGCTACCGCCAGCTATGGCAACCTGACCCCTGGCAGCACCATGTGGAACAACAGCCAGCCCTTCAAAATCAGCACCGTGGCCTCTCTGCCTTCAGAGCCCATTCCTTTTGAACTATCAGTATCGGCCAATGCCGATGCTCCCTTCCCCTACACCAAGGTTTTGCCCTTCAGCGCAGAACTCTCGCTAATCCAGCACGGCTGGCCATACAACGTCGGCGGTGCCTCAACTTCAAGCCCCGTTCTTTACAATCTGGACACCCAGCCCGACAAGGAGATCATCTTTGGCGACCAATCCGGCAACATCCGCGCCATGAAATCAGACGGAGTGACCATGCTTCCCGGATTCCCCATCCAGGCCGGGGCCGCGGTAGTTGGCTCCTTTGCCATGAGCGATGTCAACGCGGATGGTTTGAAGGAATTTGCCGCCTCACTTTCCAATAACAGCATAATGCTTTTCAACCAGAACGGAAACGTGCTCTGGACGGTTCCGGCTGGGGGAACGCTGCGCGCAGGCCCAGTCATCGCCTCCCTGGAAATGGACGCACAGCGCCAGATCATCACTGCCACCCAGACCGGCAACCTTATTGTGCTCAATGCCGATGGCTCTGATTATCCGAACTTTCCCGTCAGCGTTGGCGGGGCCGTGCTTGGACCACCTGCCATCGCTGATCTGAACGGAGACGGTGTCCACGAGATCCTGGTCGCCACCCTGAACGGCAACCTGAGCGCCATCAACAGCGCCACGGGTCAGAACCTTCCGGGATTTCCGGTCGCCATGCGGGGCGGAAGCCAAAACCCCATCACCATTGCCAACCTGGACGCGGACACCCATCCCGAGATCATTGTCAACACCAGCACTGCCGGCTATATCCAGGCTTTCAACCATGACGGCAGCCTGTTCTTTGAAAAGAACGTCGGCGGCCAGATCAAGACCGGAGCTGTAGTCGCGGATGTCAACAACGACGGCACACAGGAGATCATCGTGATAGGGGCGGCTGGTGTAATCAATATCCTAAACTCGAACGGAACTGACCTGCCCGGAACACCCATCAACGTCGGCCAGGCTGTTGAATGCACCCCCACTGTAGCCCGCTTTGACAACGATGACTATGCCGGCATCATCTTCGGCGATACCAACGGTTTCCTGCACAGCGTCCGTCTGGACGGCACCGAATCCAGCAACTTCCCGATCAACATCACGGGAAACATCAAGGTTTCCGCTTCGTTGGCAGATGTGGACTTGGACGGTGATCTCGATATCGCGATCCCCAACGATGCGGGGTTCTTTGTTATTGATATCAAACGTCCCGCCCAAAGCATCCAGTGGCCCTGCTACATGGGTACCTACAACCGGGCTGGGAACGTCTATCAATATACTCCCGTTGAAGATAACTACATCCCTGTGGTTGCCACCGGCCTCAGCGGAAATTTCCCCAATCCTTTCAACCCAAGCACCCAGATCAGATTTGAGCTTGCCTCCAATGACGCGGTCAGCATCGAGGTCTTCAATCAGAAGGGGCAGTTGGTAAGGACATTGCTGAACACGAACCTTCCCGCCGGCAGACACCAGGCGGAATGGAACGGAACCGACGACAATGGCTCCCCTGTCAGCAGTGGCGTCTATTTCTATCGCATGAAATCCGGAAAATTCTCCTCCACCCGCAAGATGGTGTTGATGAAATAACCGGAAACATTAAATATTAGCCCAATGAATCACCGGAAGTTTCCGGACCACAAGCCTAGCCGGGCAGCGTCCAAAAGCTTCCGGTGTTTCTCATGACACCAAGATTGTGAGGACCAATTGCCTGAAAAAGAAACGCTGACCGGCCTGAAAAAGTATCGCAGCCTCGCCTGGATGGCTTCCCACTGGGGTTATTACCTGCGCCTCAACGCCCATGTCTTCAGCCGCGGTATCCCACTCCTGGAACTGATCACACTCAAGTATCCCTTTCGGCTCCCGGACGCTGCCAAGCCTCCGCTCTTGTCAATCGATTTCACCGACGCCTGCGACCTGCAATGCGTATATTGCAACAACCCGCTCTTTCCCCATCCCCGCACCATGATGAGTGATGAAGTTTTTGCCTGCCTGCTCAAGCGGCAGCGCGAGGCGAAGATCAATCGGATCCGCATCGGCGGCGGCGAGCCCATGCTCCATCCCAACTGTGCGAATATGCTCCGGGCATTGGCACCGCTGACCCGCTATCTTTCCATCATCACCAACGGGCAATGGCAGGACCCCCACAATATAGATGAGATCCTGGCTTCGGGAGTGAACCTGATCGAGATCTCCATCGATGCCGGAGGGGCAGCGGTTTATGAAAGTTCGCGCCTGGGAGCCAACTATGAAAGGCTGATCCGCAACCTGAGGCACATGAAGAAACAAAGGGACAGCCAGAAAAGCAAAACTTTCATTAAGGTCAGGCTGATGCTGCGTCCCTCGACCAAGGCCCGGGAATGGCAGGAAACCCGTTTTTGGCGCAGATACGCGGACTCTGTGCTGCCCCAATTGCTGCTCAAGCATCCGGAAAGCGATTACTCCAGCGATGTCTTCAGCACACCAGCCGAAGCGCAGTCCACCATTCCCGTCTGCTCCATTCCCTTCAAGGATCTCCAGATCAGGCCTGATGGCCGAGTCCCCCTCTGCCCAGCCAAGGGGTGTTCCATAGACCCGCAAAAGCTGCATTTCCTCGGAGATGTCTGTTCCGATTCGCTCCTGGATATCTGGAATGGTTCGGCCATGCGCGAGCTCAGGAAAGCCCAACGGACCAGGACAGGCGAAATATTGCAAGGCTGCCTGGGCTGCAACTACAGCTGAACTGCCATAATTTACGAAAATTATAAAAAAAGCCCCGGTGATTTCCGGGGCTTTTCATAGCTGTTGCTTGGGTTACTTGATGATGACCATCTTGCGGGTCTGGCTGAAAGAGGGCGTTCTGAGCTTATAGAAATAGATCCCGCTGCCGCAGGCTTTACCTTTGCCGTCTGTTCCATTCCAAGCGATGGAGTGGATCCCTTCGCTTACCTTATAGGTCTTGACCAACTGGCCCTGCATGTTGTAAATGGATATGATACCATTTTCCCCTGCTTTGATGGCAACTTCGATGTTGGTGCTGTTCCCGGTTTTGAAAGGATTGGGATAGGCGTTCTGCAGGGAAGTTTCTCCCGGAAGCACGGGCGGGACGTTGCCTGTGACCGAAACGCTGACAGGGCCGAAGAATTCACTGCTGGTATAGTCAACGGCTTCCAGCCAGTAGAAGTAGGTCGAACCGATCTGAACGTTTTCATCGGTCACCGAATAGGTCTGCAGAGTGCTGGAGTTGGTTGCCGGGATCAAGGGATGGTCCAGCAAACCCGCGGCTGCCTGTTCCGCGCTGAAGCCGCGATAGAGGCGGTATCCCACCATCTGGCTTTCCGTCTGGCTGCTCCAGTTGATCTGAACCTTATTTTGGGCGGTCGCCACCGCGTTGAAGCTGCTCAGTACGACAGGCACGTTTTGGTCCTGTATCGAAGCCACGGTGAATTCCCCGATCTGAGATACGTTGTTGGCCACGATGGTGGTGGGGCTCAGCAAGGTGTAGTTGGTCCAAAGCGTCCAAGGCAATGGATCATCGCCTTCACGGCATATTTGCCGGTGGAGGATCCGCCGGTTCTCAGGCGGCCCGGGAAGTTCGCTGTTGGTGAGGGTAAAGCGGATATCTGCGTTGAAGGATGTCAGGGTGCTGCCCAATTCCCAGTATTTTGGGGCTAGGTCAACCACTCCGTCCGGTAGGGTGCCCAACGGCGCGATCCCGATCTCGTTGAGGTAGATGTGCTGCATGTTGTTGTACTGGCCGGCGGGTTCGCCCGCGGTAACATCAACTCCAGCCGACATTAGCGGAAAATCGATGCTCTGGGGAAGGCTGGTCAGGTCAAGATAGATGTTGTTGGCCTCAAAGGGAACCGGGGAGGGAAGGACTTCCAAGTCGAAATCGAACCAGCCGTAGAGCGGGCTCACGGTTGAGGTGATTCCGACCATGTTCATCTGGACTTTGTAATCTGAGCCGGCAAACAAGGCTGCCCAATCAGGATCACAGTTGGCTAGATCGAGGTCGCCAAAGCCATATCCAGTCTGGGGCGCGCCGGAGCCAATGTCTCCGGTCCAGGAAGCCAGATAGGGGCTGAGTGCCCGGACCTGATCCTCGCTGGGATAGGGGGTGGTGATCACGAAGGTGGCGCTGACGATGGTCAGCACCGGAACACCGTTAAAAGTGATGTAGCCGGTGGCATTGGCATAGACGCGCTCGTCTGCTGACTGGCCCGGCATATCCCAAGGGGCCAGTGGATCGATGTTGTTTAACCTTCTGAAAGCCACCATGTCAAACTCGGTGAAGATCATGTCCATCTGGCTGGGATCGGTGGCCAGAGGCACGTTTTCCTCGATGCAGACCAAGGATGTGGTGGTGCCGTTGTCGTGGATGTACCTTTCCGCGAAGTAGTGGAAAAGATAACTGGGATCAGGGCTGAAAGTGAACCAATTCCCGTCGTGGGTTGGAAAGCCGGGCCCGTCGGCATCGTAGATCCAGTTTCCGCTGCGGTTGTAGGCTTCCAGGTCGTCGACCTCAAAGGTCAGCAGCGCCTGCGCCGAAACTGACAAAGGTAAAATTAACAAGGCGATAAAAACTGTAATTCGGAGCAAAGCCAAAGCTGGTTTCTTTCTCATTGTGTTATCTCCTGACATGCGGGAAAACCCCTGAACCGTCCATATTCCTTGATTTCAGGGAATATTCCTCTATAAACGCACCATATTTCAAGCTCATTTTTTTGGCAAGCTTTTTTTTGCTGGTCTGGAAAGGCATGCGGTATTTGAGCCGCTTTACTGTCAAACTCCCGCCAGATCCAGAACCTCTGCCCATACCAGTTGTACACTCACCCAACACAGTCCTTATTTCGTTCGGAGTGTGTTGGGCGAAACCAGTAGCGGCAAAAGGAGCGAGAATGAGGCCTGTGATCGGTGGACGACGTCCGGCAGGCTCAGCTTGACCAGATAAACACAAGAGCTGCCGGATCCCCCAGATGATCAGGCTTGGGTCTTAACCCTCGGCCCAGCCCTGGTATTTTCTCGCTTTATTGGGAGCCACGGACCTATGTTCGTCTTTGGTAAAGCGTTTTCTGCGCGCGGACTCGACCACTTCAGCCCTGAAGGCCACGCCTTTGTATTTGTTGCGGCTGAAGGCCTTGAGCAGTTGGTTCTCGAATTCCGCGTCCAGTTCCACCAAAGTATGCTCAGGATAGATGTCGATCTGGCCTATCTCAAGGCTGCGCGTCACTTTCAGCTGGTTGATATAGCGCATCAGTTCACGTTTGGTGAGTTGCTTTGAATAGCCGATCCCCAGTTTGAAGGTCTTGAAAGCAAAGCTGCGCTTCTCCTCGCGAGAGCTGATGTCGCCCACGGTGTCTAGGTCAGAAATGTCCTTATAGTAATTCAGAAAGCGGTTGAATTCCACGGAGACAAAGCGCTGAATCAATTCCTCGCGGGTCAGCCAGCTGAGTTTTTTGTAGACATTGGGAAGGAAGGATTCGATCTGGGCTGTGTCCACCTCAATCCTCTCGACGGTGTCGATAAACTGGAAGAGCTGCTTCTCGCATATCTCTCGTCCTCCGGGCACCTTGGCCAGCGTGATCTCGCGTCCCAGGCGTTTTTCCATGGCTTTCAAGGCGGCGATCTCTTTGGTATGGATGATGGTGGCTGAAATCCCGCTTTTACCGGCCCGGCCTGTCCTGCCAGAGCGATGAATGTAGATGTCGGGATCGGTGGGGGCGCTGAAATTGATGATATGGGTGAGGTTGTCCACATCCAGTCCCCGCGCCGCGACGTCCGTAGCCACCAGCAGGCGGACGTATTTTGTGCGAAACCGGCTCATAACCAGTTCCCGCTGTCCCTGCGAAAGGTCGCCGTGGAGGGCGTCGGCGTTGTAGCCGTCGTGCTGAAGCTTGTCGGCGATCTCCTGTGTTTCGGCCCTGGTGCGGCAAAAGATGATCCCGTAGATTTTGGGGCTCATGTCCGCTATCCGCTTCAAAGCCTTGTATTTGTCCCTGGCGTGGACCTTGTAGTAGAAATGGCTGATGTTGTCCGCGCCTTGGTTTTGGTTGCCAACGCTGATCTGATGGGGATCTTTCATGAAGGTCCGGGCCAGATTTGCCACCTCTTTGGGCATCGTGGCGGAAAACAGCAGGATTTGCTTCTCCGCGGGAGTGTGGCCCATGATCTCGAACAAATCATCCTTGAAGCCCATGTTGAGCATCTCATCGGCTTCGTCGAGCACGAGGCGTCCCACCTGGTCCAGCTTGAGCACGTTCTGGCGGATGAAATCGTTGATCCGGCCGGGAGTGCCGACCACGATATGCAAGCCAGCTTTGATGGCATCCTTCTGTTTCTGGAGGGAAGCCCCGCCATAAACAGCCGCGGTTTTGATCCGGGGTATGTATTTAGCGTATGATTCCAGGTCCTTGGTTATCTGGAGGCAGAGTTCGCGGGTGGGACAAATGATAAGGTTCTGCACGGTGGGTTTTTCTATGTCTGTCTGGCTCAGTATTGGAAAGCCAAAGGCTGCGGTTTTTCCGGTGCCCGTCTGGGCCAGCGCGATGAGGTCGTTGTCGTTTTCCAGCAGCCAGGGGATCACCTGGTCCTGGATCGGGGTGGGAGTCTCATAATTCAGGTCTGCTGCTGCGCGTAAAAGAGGCTCAGGTAAGGTTATGTCGGTGAATTTTGTCACAGATTGGGGTCCTTAATGTTGAATTTGTCGCCAGCTTTCCCTGAAGGGTGCTTTTGTAAAGGAATTTGTACAAAAAACAATGAGTTACGGGGCTGGGGCGGCAGTGAAATTGCAGGTGTATGGCGTGTCGCGAACAAGCGCGCGAATAACTTGCATTGACGGATATGCCATATAGACAAACATGGCGAGCAAACACCCCATCAGAAGGATAAAATGCATAAGATCAAGAACATAGCCATTATCGCGCACGTGGATCACGGCAAAACCACCCTGGTTGACGCAATGCTGCGCCAAACCGGAGTTTTCCGGGCCAACGAGAAAGTGGTGGAAAGGATAATGGATTCCAACGACATCGAAAAAGAACGCGGAATAACAATATTCTCCAAGAATGCCTCGCTGTTCTATAAAGACTATAAGATAAATTTGGTGGATACGCCCGGACACTCTGATTTCGGCGGCGAGGTACAGCGCATCATGAAAATGGTGGATTCCGTGCTGCTTTTGGTGGACGCCTTCGAGGGCCCCATGCCCCAAACTAAGTATGTGCTCAAAAACGCCCTGGAAATGGGTTTGAAACCTCTGGTGGTGATCAACAAGATCGACCGCCCCAATGCCCGGCCGCATGACGTGCTGGACATGATCTTCGAGCTTTTCCTGGAACTCAACGCGCACCATGAGCAATTGGATTTCCCAGTCATCTATGCTTCCGGAAAGGACGGTTACGCGATCGATGAGATCGGCGACGAGCGCTTGAACATCTTTCCCCTGCTGGATATGGTGGTACGTTGCGTTCCCGACGCCCGGGGGGACAGGCGTAAACCTTTCCAGATGCTGACGTCGGCCATCGAATATGACAATTATTTGGGTAAGCTGGGTACAGGCAGGATCCACAACGGCACCCTCAGAACTGGCGAAGAGGTGATGCTCCTCAAACGCGACGGCACCAAACACCTCTGCAAGGTAAGCAACATCTTCACCTATCACGGCCTGCACAAAAAGGAAGTCAGGATCGCCCACGCTGGGGATATCATCACGCTGGCCGGACTGGAAATGATCGACATCGGCGAAACGGTCGCCAGCAAGGATGATCCGGTTTCGCTTCCCAGCTTCAGCATTGATGAGCCTACCATCGCCGTGGAGTTTGTGGTCAACAACTCCCCATTCATGGGCAGGTCAGGCAAATGGCTGACCTCCAACAAGATTTGGGAAAGGCTGCAAAAAGAACTGCAGACCAACGTCTCCCTCGTGGTGGAAAAAACAGATTCCGCCGATACTTTCACAGTCAAAGGCCGGGGTGAATTACAGCTCTCCATCCTGATGGAAAACATGCGCCGCGAAGGCTATGAATTTCAGATCTCCAAGCCCAGGGTCCTGTTCAAGGAAATGGACGGTAAACTCATGGAACCCATGGAACTGGCCGTGGTCGACGTCGCGGAGGAATTTGTGGGCACCGTGATCGACCTGATGGGCAGGCGCAAGGGCGAACTTGTGAGCATGACTCCAGCGATCGACGGCTATTCGCGGCTGGATTTCAAGGTTCCAGCGCGGGGCTTGATCGGCTGCCGCAATGAGTTTCTCACCGAAACCAGGGGCACGGGAATCCTGACCCAGTGCTTTTTGGGCTATGAGCAATACAAAGGCGAGATCCCCGGCTCCCAGCACGGCTCCATGATCGCCATGGAAAACGGGGTGGCGCTGGGTTACTCTCTTAACAATTTCCAGCCCCGGGGAACACTCTTCATCAACCCCAATACAGAGGTCTACGGAGGAATGGTCGTGGGCCAGCACAGCAAGGACCAGGATCTGGTCATCAACGTCTGCCGTGGCAAAAAACTCACCAACAACCGCGCCGCCGGCAAAGATGACGCCATCAGGCTGATCCCGCCAAGGATCTTCAGTCTGGAGCAGGCAATGGAATATGTGGGCGATGACGAATTGCTGGAAATTACTCCGGACAGCATTCGCCTGCGTAAAAAGATACTCAACCATACCGACCGGAAACGGGAAGAGAACAGCGCCTGAGGCAGGTTGGGCATTGTTGTTGGGCTGTGTGTGTTTTCTGCCTTGACACAAAACGCCAGCGAGCGATCTTGGCCCGCAAGAATAGATGGTGCTACTTCATAGGTAAAAGGGAATCCCGTGCGAAACGGGAGCGGTAACCGCCACTGTAAGCAGCATTTGGGCAGATCCGGTCACTGCCTTAAGCGGGAAGGCCGGGTCATGATAAACGCCGCTGCGAGCCAGGAAACCTGCCACCGCCTTCGGTGCGGCCATACGGTTCATGTGGCCTCCGGAAAAGTAGTTCACCCCCTTTCTGATCAAAAAAGAAAAAGGTGAACGCCATGCCAAAAAACAAATCAGGGCTGCTTGCGGCGATCATATTGCTGCTGCAGGCACCTCTCTCCGCGGCGGAGATCTTCGTGGTCAATTCCGCTTCCCGCACCCTTTCGCGGATCGACACCCAGGCCGGAACGGTCAATAATTCCTTTACCCAACTGGGTTTAACCCCCAACCTCATGGACCTGGATGAGGACCATGTTTACATAGCCTGCTCGGGCGACAACGCCATCCAGGTGGTTAACCGCGCCACTGGGGCACATATTCGCTATATCCCCGTTGCGCCTTCCAGCAATCCCTATGACGTGCTCAGGGTGGGTGAAAACCTCTATGTAACGGGGCTGTTCACGGACAAAGTCTACAAAATCAGCCTGCAAAGCAATTCCGTGGTGGCTTCCCTCACGGTGGGGATCTCGCCCCAGGGTTTGGCAAATTGGCAAAACCGCCTCTTTGTCTGCAACACCGGCGGCTACATCAACAACTATGCCAATAGCTCCATCAGCGTGATCGACCTGGATTCCTTTACCCTTACGGAAACCCTGCCAGTTTGGACAAATCCCCAATTTGCGGTGGTCCACGACGGTTACTTGCATGTATCTTGCACCGGCAACTGGACCGACATCCAGGGCAAGGTCGACATCATCGATCCCGCCACGTTGGAATTGGTACAGAGGCTCAACATCGGCGGAAATCCAGGCAACATCTGGATCAATCCTTCCGGCCTCGCCTATCTGGGCGATGGCATGGGCTTCGGCCTTTACAGCTATGACGCGGTCACCCACGAGGTCTATCACAATGCCTCCAACCCTCTCCCCTACGACGCTTTTGCCATCTCCGGAAACGCGGGTATGATGGCACTCCTGGACCAGAACTGGACTGGAAATTCCGTCGTAACCACCTATCAGCACGATCTCATACCCCTGAACAGCTACAACGTCGGACTCTCCAGCACGGACATGGTCGTCACACCCGAGGGAAACACTGCGAACAACGACCAGGTCCAAAAAGTCGTGTTCCGGCTATATCCCAACCCCTTGCCCCGTGGAGGCTCTTTGCGTCTGGTTTCAGGGCGTTCTGGCAACGCTGAACTCAGGATCTACAACCCGCGGGGCCAATTGCTGCAGAAAGAAAGCGTGAGCCCGGACGGGACCGTCCCCCTGCCAAAACTCCCTGCCGGAGTGTATTTGTATCGGGTTGAGCAGGACCAGCATATCCAATCAGGCAAATTGCTGATCCTAAACTAAAGCAGATTTTGCTTGACTCAAAGAGCCATATCCAATAACCTACACTTTCATATAATTTAATATCCACCAAGGAGTTACGATATGAATTACTTCCTCACTGAGGACCAACTGGAAATGCAGGAGATCGCGCGGCGCATCGCCATCGAAAAAATGAAGCCGCTCTCCGAAAAATATGACGAAGAGGGTATCTTCCCCTGGGACATAGTGGAGATCATGCGCCAGAGCGACCTTTTCGCCATCCTGATCCCCGAAGAATACGGCGGGATTAGCGGCAAGGTGGCCGACCTGACAGTGGTCACGGAAGAGCTTTGCGCCGTGGACGCGGGCATAGCGCTGGCATTTGGCGCTACCGGCCTGGGCATGTACCCCATCCTGATCGCCGGCTCGGAAGAGCAGAAACAGAAATACCTGGGCCAGATCGCCTCTGGTGAACAGCTTGCAGCATTTGCCCTGACCGAGGCCAATGCCGGTTCAGACGCGGGAGCGATCGAAACCACCGCCCGCAAAGAGGGCGACCATTATATCCTCAACGGAACCAAGCAATGGATCACCAATGGCGGCGAGGCCGGCATCTACACTGTTTTCGCCATGACGGACAAGACCAAGGGCGCGCGGGGATGCTCCTGTTTCGTGGTGGAAAAGGGAACTCCCGGCTTCAGCTTTGGCAAAAAGGAAAACAAGATGGGCATCCGCGCCTCCGCCACCCGCGAACTGATCTTTGAGGATTGCGCCGTTCCCGCGGAGAATCTGCTGGGCCGCGAAGGCACCGGATTCATCACCGCCATGAAGGTCTTCGACAAGTCCCGCCCCATGGTGGGCGCTCAAGCCGTCGGGATCGCCCGCGGGGCCTTTGAGGCAGCAGTCAAATATTCCAAAGAGCGCCAGCAATTTGGCAAGCCAATTTCCTCCTTCCAAGCAGTCCAGTTCATGCTCGCGGACATGGCCACCCAGATCGAGGCCGCCCGCGCTTTGGTAATGCAAACCGCGCGCATGGTCGACAGCGGCGCCAAGAACTATTCCAAGGAATCCGCCATGTGCAAGTATTTCGCCTCCGACGTAGCGATGAAGGTGACCACCGACGCGGTCCAGATCCTCGGCGGCTACGGCTACATGAAGGAATATCCTGTGGAAAAGATGATGCGCGATGCCAAGATCCTCCAGATCTATGAAGGCACAAACCAGATCCAACGCGGGATCGTGGCCGCCAGCCTGCTCAAGGAATTTTAGGCAATGGCCGTTCTCATGCACGAATGGATAAAGCATTTCCCGGTGGCGATCACGGTCTGTGATCAGGATGGGACCATCATCGAAATGAACGACGCGGCCTGCGCCACTTTCTCTGACCACGGCGGAGCGGCCTTGATCGGAACCAGCCTCTACGACTGCCACCAACCAAGGTCCATCGCCATCATCAAGGACATGCTCGCCACCGGCAAAAACAATGTCTATTCGATCGAAAAGAACGGAGTGAGAAAACTGATCTACCAGCAGCCATGGCAAAAGGACGGCGAGCAGGGCGGTTTGGTGGAGATATCTTTCGTATTGCCTCCGGATATGGAGCATCATGTCCGTTCCTGAGAACCTTCTGATCCACACCTGCTGCGCGCCCTGCCTGATCGCGCCCCAGCGCCAGCTCCAGGCGGAGGGGATCAAGATCAGTGTGCTGTGGTACAATCCTTTCATCCAGCCCTACACAGAGTTCCGCAGCCGGCTCAGCTCCCTTGAGGAGTATTGCGCGGCAGAATCAATTCCCCTGATCGTTAATGATGAATATGACCTGCGCGGCTTTGTGGGCAAGGTTTCGGCCAATCCAGAGGATCGCTGCGAACTCTGCTATCGCTCCCGCCTCGAAATGGCCGCCAAAACCGCAGAGGAACAGGGCTTCGACGCCTTCACTTCCACCCTGCTCTACAGCAAGTACCAAAAGCATGAACTGATAATCCAGATCGCAGAGGCCGCCGCCAAAGATCATAATATAACTTTTTTCTACCGCGACTGGCGTCCCCTCTGGAGCGAGGGGATCAGGCTTTCCAAAGAGGCAAACATGTACCGCCAGAAATACTGCGGCTGCATTTTCAGCGAGGAAGAACGCTATCTGGGAATAAAGAAATGAGCAGATACAAAGAGATCGACATCTTCCAGATCACGGTCAGTTCCGTGAAAGACAGGCCCAGCAAGGTGGAACCCGCCTCCTTCGCCAAACCGGGAGCGGTCTTGCTGGACAGCATACCGGACATCCTCAAGGGCGCGGATTTCAAAGCCTTTGTCAGTTCCTGCCGTCACGCAATCGAGCATAAAAAACCAATCATCATCGCCCTGGGCGGGCATGTCATCAAATGCGGCCTGACGCCCCTGCTCATCGAACTCATGCAGGCCGGAGCGGTCCAATGCTTCGCCGTAAACGGCTCCGTGACCATCCATGATTATGAGCTGGCCTTCTTTGGCAAAACTTCGGAGGACGTGGGCAAAGGCCTGGCGGATGGCAGCTTCGGCATGGTCTTTGAGACCACGCACGGGATCAACGACGTGATCACCAAAGCCAGCGACGCCGAACTCGGCTATGGCGAAGCCCTGGGCCGGCACATCCTGAATGAGGCCCCTAACCCCGAGATCTCGCTCCTGGCGATGGCCTACAAGCACGAAATCCCCGTTACGGCGCATATCGCACTGGGAACAGACATCACACATCAGACACCCTGCGCGGATGGCAGCGCCATCGGAGATTGCAGCCTGCGCGATTTCCGTATCCTCTGCGAACAGGTGAGAAATCTGAACGGCGGCGGTGTCTGGATCAATTTGGGTTCCGCAGTCATCCTCCCCGAGGTCTTTTTAAAGGCTTTGACCGTTGCCAGAAACATCTATGGCCGGGTGCAGGATTTCACGACCGCCGTCTTTGACATGAACACGCATTACCGGGCTATGGAGAACGTGGTCCGCCGCCCTGTGCAGAACGGCGGGCAGGGCTATTACTTTATCGGCCACCACGAGATCATGGTCCCGCTCCTGGTGAGGGAACTGCTGGAGGGTTCAAGGCCTGAGAAATAAACACAGAATATCCCAATAACCACCCCAGGCCTATTGTTTCCCTTTTCCCCTAATCCCCTTTTCCCCTTTGTTTCAATGATCTGACCACCTGACACATCAGGCTGGCCATCATATTCCTTGACAAAAAACCGCAGAACGTTCATTATGCCCACAGATTTGGCCACATTGTTAAGTACTTGAATCACAACAAGAAGGCAACATGATCAAACTGCCTCACAGCGCCCCGCTTCTGCTTCTCCTGGCAATAGGCCTAGCGCATGGCCTTACCCTCAGTGACGCCGGCGACTACATTCGCTTTTCCAAAATCAATGCCAGCGATATCCGAATCGAGATCAACATCGGCAGCCTGAGTTTTGACGCGACGGGCCGTGTGGAACTGCCGGCGCGGTTTGCCCCCTACCTCATGTATGACAACGCTTTGCCGGTGCTCAAGCTCCAGGTGGCTTTACCCACCGAAGGAAACTACTACTGCCAGATTGACCAACATCTGCATGACACCGCTATCGCTTGGGAAAACTCCTCCGGAACCAACGGCCAAACCTTGTAACTGAGCGATCCCTATTGCCTGCGAGAGGTTCGGGGCATTGAATTGACTATCTCCCCGTTTCAGGTCTCCGGAGGAAAACTGTTCGTCATGGACCGTCTCACCCTCGACCTGATCGCCCCGGATCAAGCCAGCGCGGTTTCCGCAAGAAAGCTCGATCCCTACTTTATCGACATATACAAACGGCATTTCATCAATTTCGACCCTCGCTACCAGGATATGGCGGAATACGGTTCAATGGCGGTGATCTGTCCTCCCCAATTCACCCAGATCATCCAGCCCTCCGGCTTTTTTACCGAACCTCATCTGCTCATCTACCCCAATCCCGCACCGGAGCGTACAATTTTTGCCTATGCCGTTCCCCAGGAAGGACTTACCCAATTGAGCGTCTACAATCTCCGCGGGCAGAAGATCAAAACCCTGGTGCGGGAAATTCAGGATAAAGGTTACTATCGCGTAAGCTGGGATCTCGATCTGGAATCCGGAGGCCAAGCCGCCAGCGGGATCTATTTCTGCAGGCTAATAACCACGTCAGGACAAAGCAAAACCATCAGATTCACGGTGCTCAGATAGCTGTGGACACGTCGTTCGATCCGGCATCGGAAAAACGGAGTGGGAACTTTCCCTTGATTCCCGGATTAGTTAAGACATCACATATACTGATACATAACAAGGTGTTACGGCATACATACTTATTAGAATTCATCTATCTGCCTTTATATGAAAGCAGTCCCCTGTATTCTCACAAATAAGGATGCGTAAGGATGCGCAGGAAAAATGTAAGAAAGTTCTTGACATAGAATCTACCGCTAATAAACATGAATTTAGCTTGGAACATTTGGAAAGAGTGTTGAGTCCCAAATGTTGGTGTAAATTCCAACTCGTTGTTTCTCAGGTTGTTTGAGGGCATCTGATATCCCTCGTTACTCACAATCTATGTAAGGCCAAGCGGCAAATTGCATTGTTTTCATCTTG
>JAHYIU010000011.1 GCA_019429425.1 Candidatus Syntrophosphaera sp. | reverse complement strand
TTTGAACCTCGTTTGTATTTGGCTTGTATAATATTGTGCCACAATATAATACGAGGTTCTTTTGTCAAGAACTATTTTTAACTATCTTCCTGTGTCCCAGAAGATTAGACATGTGGGAAAGATCAGTTACAAGGCAAATTCCTCTTTGCCACTGCGGTCAGAGACCGATCCTGAAGGCAACCTTGCTGGATTCAGAAGACTTCTCTGACAGCTGTCGCAACTGACAAACCCCGCCACAGGTGGGGTGAAGGACAATAGGCAGCGGCTTCAGCCGTCGTACTTTAAAAAGAAGACATCCAAGTTTCATGACCCCGCACCCTCTCCAAACTCCGATTTGATCTGAGTTTGGAGAAGGGATGGGGGATGTTTGCCAAGAGACCTGTGCACCATACAATACCCGGGGTAAATCCCCCCCCGCCTCTTGTCCTGCACCGGTTGAAACTGGTTTGTCTACAGGCTGAGCGTTCTGTGACCGCTGTGGCAAAGCGGAATTTGCCACCCCTTCAATCTGCCTCTGACTATCTGACCCACGTGGTTCGAAAGAGAACAAAAAAAAAGCCCCGTCCTGATGAACGGGGCCCCTATTGTTCTTGCAAATGTCGTTTAGCTTTGGCTGAGGCGCATTTGGAATTGGTATTTGGTTTTCTTGCTAACGTTGAAACGCCAGTTCTCCACGATGGTCTTCACTTCCTGGAGGAAGCTTTGGGTGAAGGTGGCGCTGTTGGGGATGATGTCGGCCACGACGCTGCCGTCGCCGTCTATGTACATGATGACGGTGATGGAGCCGGAGGAGGCCTGGATGGCTGAGTTTCTGATGTAGGATTGCTTGATCTGCCCCTTGCGGTGGTTCAGCTGCTCATAGATGTTGTCTATGTCCGTACCCCGGGCAGCGGCAGAACCGGCGATGCTGGCCTCGGAGAGGGTGGTCACTTCCTGGGCCTGGAAACTGCGTTTGATCCTTTCTATCTGGGGCGTCTGGGCAATGGGCACGTTTTCCGGAGCGAGCTGGCGCAATTTGGCCGCGTCGCCGGTGAATGATTCCACCGGTATGTTTGGCCTGACGGTGGTCCCGCCGGTGGGTGTTCTGCCGGTGACCACCTGGCCAAGCTCCGTTTGTGTATAACCCGCTGTCGCGGCGGGGTCAAAGGTCCCGGCATAACCGGCTCCGGCGCTGGGTGTGTATTCACCACCCGGTCCGCCAGTGGAAAAACCGGTCCCGTTCCCCCCCCCCTGCTGCCGGGCCTGGCTGTCACAAATTCGTTCAGGACAGTCGCCTGGTAGGCGCCGCGGTCCCGTCCCGCAGTGCCGGGAGTGGCCAGATCGCCAAAAACGGCCTGGGCCGAACGGGGCCTGGACGGCTCCGCGGTGGTTCTCCTGGCCGCTTGGCCAGTTGTATAGGTTTGGGGTTCCTGCACATCATTCTGAAAGGGTTCCACAACATCCTGGGATTGCTCGCCAAATTGGGGCACGATCCGATGTGCCCGTTCCATTTGGGCCAGCATTTCCGAAAGCGACCTTTCCGCAGTGGACTGGGGTTTGAGGACGATATCGTAGATCAGGATAAAGGCCAGGCCGAGGATCAGAAACAGCAGGATGAGTCCCCGGTTGGTGCGTTCCACGGTGGAAAGGGAGGGCGCTTGGGCACAATCAGCCACAATGGCCTGTTCCTTGAGGCCCAGAACTGGCAAGACCTGATCCGTGTATCCAAACTCCACGGCGTAGTCCGGGTGCAGTTGGACGGTGCCGCCCATATCGTTGCGCAGTTTGAGTTGCGTTCCCTGCAGGATGCCGTTTTGCTGCAGGAATGCCGCATCCACGGGGTTGTTGTCTTTGCTGCAGCTGATACTTGATCCTGCGGGTAGCTGGAGGTAATAGTCACTGCCGCGTTTTACCAGCAACTGATGCTTGGGCGGGAAGGTGTTCGAGTCATCCAGCACGTGCCAGAAGATGCGTTTATCCCTGCCGATATACCATTTCTTGACAAAGTCCGAGCCTTGTTTGATGGTATCCAGCTGTTTTCCCCGGTAGCTCAGTTTCAGGTTGAGAATTTTATTTGCCATCATACCTCCTTTACCCGCTGGACGCTGATCTACTTCGCTGAAGCCAATCTGATTCCAGGAGAGTGGCAAAATAAATGTATTCGTGATACGAGCTGGTACCGAGTTTGACCAATTCAGTGATGTACCAGCAGGGTATGGATCTGTCGGCTTGGATCAACAAGGCCGCAGGGGTTTTGGGGCGTCCGGTCTCATCCGTGTCCCTGATGATTTCCTGGGCTGTGACTTGCAGGTAGCGAAGGATCTCGTCGCGTTTGACGTCATCCGCCGCAAACTCCTCCAGCGAGCCAAAATACAAACCTTCCTCGCCCACCAGGATCTTGTCCGTGTAAACCTGGATCACGGTGGTGCCTTTGTTCTCCAGCAGGTCGTGCTTTTGCATGGTGACCGGAAAGGTCATGTTGTTGGGCATTGTATACTTCTGCGCTTCCATGGAGACGTTCTTGATCAGGAAAACCAGGAGGATGGTCAGAATGTCCACCAGGGAGATGATGGACAATTCCGCCGTGGTCTCCAGCTTCCTGCGGACCCGGCGATTCATGGTTTTGGAGTTCATCAGATGGCTCATTAGACCCCCCTGCTGTAATATCTGACCTGAGGCGCTTTATAGTGGATGCTGGAGAAATCGTTGCTCCTGCAAATATCTATGGTTTTGATGAGGTTTTCATAGAGAACGTCATCATAGGCAGCGACACTGATATCCTTCAAGCCGGGAAACCGATCCTTGATGAGCTTGAGGGTCTGGTCGAGCCTAACGTAATCGTATTGGCCCCGGATCAAACCCAAAGAATCAGGCGGATTACCCGGTTCACGTATCTCAAATCCTGGGAATGTGGTCCGCATGGAGTTTTCTGAGGCCATGATGATCACAGTTATTTCCGGGTATTCTTTCTTCAATCCGCCACCGCCACCGGCCCGATCTGGATCGACGGTGGTGCCTTCGGAGAAGTTGAAGGCGACCAATGCCACCTGGGTGATCACCAGCATCAGGATCAGGAACGGTATGATGGTGAGAAACAGGTTCATGATCGGCACCAGATTCGGTATCTTGGGGACCGATGAGGCCATTTGGTTCCTTCCGGCTGAAGGACGGTATGCCATGGTATTATCCTTTTGCTGAGATATTGATGAAGTTGATCAGTTTTACGCTGTATTCGTCGATTTCGTTGATGATGCGCTGAGCTTTGGACAGCAGCCCGCCCTTGATGAGGGTGAGCGGGATGGCCGCCATCAAACCGAGCGCGGTGGTGCCGATGGCGATCTTGATGCCGGCGGAAAGCCTGATGTTCTTTTCGCTGTCCAGGATCTCGGGACTGCTCAAGGCCGCGAAGGCATACAAGAGCCCCCAGATCGTGCCCAGGAGGCCGAGATATGTGCAGACTTGGGCCAGGGTATCGAACCAGAACAACCCGGCATCGAGCTTGTAGACCTTTTGCAGGACCGCTTCGTCAAACGCGTTCTGCACCTGGGTGTTCAATTCCTCGCCCCGGGCATTCTTGCGGACATCGCGATAGACCGACAGGCCGCTCCAGAAGATGAATCCGAGGGTGGTTTCCTTGAGTTGGTCCGTGATCCTGATGGCCTCGTCGATCTGGTCATTCTTGATGTAACCTTTGAGGTTTTTGTATAGATTGCCGGCGTTGACCTTTTCCCTTTGGTACAGTTGGAAATAGCGGATCGCCGCGTAGACGATGCCGACGATGAAGGTCAGCAGGATCAGGTATCCGAAGAATCCATTGGCATTACTATCCCGGAAGATCGTGAAAAGGTTCACTTTCTCTGCGCCAGCCAGGTCTGCCTGTGCGTACAGGGCGCCCATGCTGATCAACAGAACCATTATTACGAGAACGATATGTTTAGCTTTCATTTTGACTCCTCAAGCCATTTATTTATTTCATTTTGCCAATTTGTGAGCTGTCTTCCGCTTTCTGACTGGATCACAGCAAGATTGATGGAGTATTTATAGTCTCCGGGTTTAGCGTAGGTGTCTGTTTTGATCTGGATCACGCTGATATCCGGGATCATTGCTTTGATCTGGATCTCCAGTTCTTGAGGCGCGCGGGATAGTTGGACATCCTCAAATCCCACGCGCGGGGCGTCCATCACCTGGGCATGAATTTGTGCCAATCCCAGAAGGAGCAGGATGATTAAAACTGTATGCTTCATTTCCGGTTACTCCTTGATGTATTTGTTGATGCTGAGTTCGGCCAGCATACCCCGGTAGGGGGATATGTTCTGAACCACGATCCGCAATACGTTTTGACCGCTAACGACCAGATCCCTGGGCAGTTCCACCCGGGTCGGATAGATCACAAAGGGATCCGTGTCGTACTGCATGGGCCTATTGGAAGCAAACTCCGTTCCATTCAGATACAGGGTCGCGTTGTCGGGAGCTATGAAATCCAGCAGGGCGTTGCGGTATTGGGCATCAGCCCGGAATGTAACTTCAAATGTGACTTCAGTTTGCAGTTCTGTGGGCGATTCGGTTGCCCAGATGGCCTGAGCGGCTGAATTGGTCATATACTCCAGGGTGCTGATGGGAACGTCGAAGAACTCAGCTGGAATGGCTTCAGACCTGATCTCCGCACCAGTCTCAGTATCTTGTGTGACCACCATCCAATCGGTGTTGGAATAAAGACTGGTCGTCTCATAGGACCTGCTTTCAGCCAGTTTCACGGGGTCGTAGAACAAGCTGGCGTGGAAATGCAGGTTCAATGGTTCATCCGCTTTGTTTGCAAAAACGCCCTTGAAGGAATTGCGGCCTTCTCTCCAGACATCGCCGCCCAGGCGGACTGCGAACCGGGTTGAAGATGCCTTTCCGGCAACCAGAGTATCCACCGGGATATAGACCGGGTCGATCTTGCTGCCATTTACATAGATCTCAGGATCGTACGGATAGACCAGATGCAGGAACGCGAATTCTGGAGAGGCATTGAATGTAAACTCTCGTTCCAAGGTCAGGGTATTACCCGCGGGAATGGAACAAACCGATAAAGTCTGTCCTTGGGGCGAAGTGGTGGCCGAGATGCCAGAATTCACTTTCCGTAAATTACCCTGGGGAGACGTCAGGCTCAGCTCCCAATTCGAATCCAGGGCAGCGCTCTCCTCAACGAAGCTGGGCAATATGTTCCTGGCCCTGAGCACACTTACGGCCTGGTCCGTGTATTGGTCCGTATAGCCGCCCAAGGCATAGCTCTTGAAGATATCCAGATAGATGCCGTTGGCGGTGGCATAGTACAGGTCTTTGTATTCCTGGGCATACGGCAGCAACTGGTTGTTGACCAGGTCTTCGTACTGCGCCAGGGTAAACTGCCTTCTGTCCTTGAAGGGGTAGATTTCATTGCTAACCTGGATGTACTTGCTGACCTGGGTTTCAATGACCTCGGCTGCATATTCGTTGATCCGGACGATCAGCAATAAGGCTTTCAAGCGGCGGCCATTGTCAAGATAGTGCGATCCAGGCTGGTCCAGAAGGTCCAGGACCTTTTTATACTCGGCTTCAACTTTGGCCCTGAGCCCGGGGATCCGGTTGGGCTTTCCGCCAAAAAGATGCTTCTGCCAGGTGGTGTTGGGGTTGACCATGACCAACTGGTTGGGTGTGCTTCTCAAAAAACCGCCCTGCTCTATCGCCCGCAGCTGGCGGTCAAAGTTCCGCAGGAAGGCAAGTTTGTCCTGATATTCCTTGTATTCCTGCTCCGCAAAGGCAAACGCCGCATAGGCGGGTGAGTTGTCAAGCGACAGGCCTTCACTGATGTATTGAGCTTCCACCCTTTTGAACTCGTCCCTTTTGGCAAAGGCAAGATCCCAATTTTTATCCTCATAGGCAGCGTCAAATTCGATGGCGATCCTGCCCAGGTTTTGCCTTGCGGTTGTCAGATAGCGGTCAGATTGGCTGCCATCCTTCCTGTAAATTTCACGCGAGTAGTATTCAAATCGCTCCTCATCGCCCCTGGCCAGATATTCATCCGCCAGCAGGGTCAGAAAACTGACGTTCTGAGGGTGATCAGGATATGTTTGGGTGAAATAGGTCAGCAATTCGACGATCTTGTCCTGGTTCTTCTCTTCGCGATAGATCTCGATCGCCCAAAGATAGATATCCTCGGTGGCAACCTCGCCGCTGTCGATCCTGCCTGCCCTGACCTCATCATGCAGGTCGATGTACATCCTTGCCGCGGGCTCCCGCTGGACGGGATCGGATTTCAGTTTTTCTATCGCCTCCACCCTCAGATTGAAAGCGTAACGGCTGGAGGGATACATGGCAATGAAATCGCTCTTGAGCCTGGTGGCTTGGTCAGCGTCGCGCAATGATGATTCCGCAATCGTCCAGCTTTCATAATAGAGGAAGTACTTTTCGTCCATTGAATTTTTCGCTTCCGCCATTTCGAGTTTAAGATCGATCGCCTCCTGGAACAGACTGGCCTTCTTGTAAGCTTCTGAGGCCTGATAGCGGTATCCCACATATTTGTCAGGATCATTTTGATATTCATCCGCCAAGCGGAGAAACTCACTCGCCACCAAAGCATAATTGCCGCTGTCTTCGGCCATTTCATAATTGTTTTGGATCTGGAGTTTGATCTGATAGTCGATCTCCTCAGCGTCCTTGGTATTGTTTGCGAATTTGAGAGCTTCACGATACCATTTTTCGGCCTGGGTATAGTTGCGGGCTGATTCTTCGATATTGGCCAGGCTGATGTAAACGCTGCGCAGGGTGGCCCTGTCCAGCTGGGTTTCGTTCTCAAGGATAGTATAGAAGCGCGTTCTGGCCTCGGCCGCCATGCCTCTGCCGACTTCAATCTCAGCCAGGTCCATCATGATCTGGGCCGAGTTTTGCTGGTTTGCCGTTGAACTGTAAGCCGGCGAATTCAGCACATTGTAAAACCTCAGCGATCCATCGCGGTAAAATTCATACAGTTCATCCCGATCGGCCGGCAATCCAGGCCCGGGAGCGTAGCCAGGATCCGCAAAGGCGGGAGTCATGATTTCGAAGATGTTTTGAGTGTATTTGTAGGCCAAACCCTCATCATTGAAGAAATCAGGATTGTCCGGATTGGCGTCATTGAACGCCTTCAAACGGTTCACAGCCCGCATGTAATCCACAGTTGAGTCATTCTTTTCGGCCATCACGGTAACGAGAAGATTTTCCGCCTTTTCATTGTCTGCCAGCCACTGCTCGTATTCGTCCCCAAACAGTTCACGGTAGGAAGCGAAATCAGCCAGATGCGCTTTATACTCATCCAGCGCAAGTTGGGTGGCAGTAGTGATCAGGTTGTTATAGCGGCGGACCCTGATCTCTTCATAGGCGGTCCTGATCACCGCCAGCTGATCTTGAACCATCTGAGAAGTCAGGTCCCTGTTCCAGATGTTCCGCTCATACCATTGGGAACCGTTGTGATAATGATCCTTTATGTATTGGTACTTCTCAGTGCGGATGGCCGCAAGGTTGGAGCCGGGGCGCAGCTGCAGCCGGGGGGTGTGGTACAGCTTGATTATGGAATCAACAATGGTCGGATTGATCAGGTCCAGAGGTGTCGTCTGCAGTCTCAGCTCCAGAAAGTCGATTGCTTGCAGGGGCGCCTGCATGTCCGCCTTGAGCAGGGCGGCCTTGTCCAGGATCCTGGTCTTGACCTTCAGGTCCTGATAGTCGGCCAAGGCAAGCTGGATCTCCTCCACGCCCTTTGATTCGGTCCTGAAATCCACTCCGTCCAAGGCTATTAACGAATAGGCTATGTTGTCTATGGAGTTGTTCTTGAAATCCGTGGATAGGTATTGATTGGCGATGCTCTCTTCGTCAACGGCCTTGATCAGGGTAACGAAATCGGACATCGCGGTTTTTAACGAAGCCTCATCCCCCTTGTTCATGTTGACCCAGCCTCTTTGATAGAGGGCTTCAAAATTGTATTCGCTGTCCGGCTCGTTGACCAGCGTTTCAAACCGATCGATCGCCTCAGTGTAATATACGATCGGCTCCGCAGCATCCGAACCGATCAGGAAGTTCAAAACACCAAGCCGGAACACGGCTTCATCATGGAGGGGCGAAGCATCGTATTTGCCGGAATCCGCCAGTTCAGTATAGGCGTCCAGGGCTTCCTGAAAAATGGCGGCCCGGTATTTGAGATTCTCCGGACGGTCTCTGTTCGGGTATTGGGTCCTGTAATCTGAGATCTGAATGTCCAGTTTGTCTTTAACCGATTCGCTGGAGAGATAGGCAACGTTGTAAAGGGTAAAATCACGCAGGAAGAAATCCGGATCGATCTGCAATACCCTGCGGTAATAGTCCAGGGCCAGATCCGGATTGTCCAGGTCAACGGCATGTTGCAGCTCCGCCATGTTGTAGTAGATGATGGCGTTGTTGAGCAGGTATCCGCCGCTGGGCTGTTCCAAGGCTTGGAAGTAGGGGTTCTGGGCCACGAAATCCTGGTGCCGGGATAGCAGGATGGCTTTATCAGCCGAAATCTCACTGTAGAGCTGCTGGGCTTCCTCCTCGCTGATCGTCCCGGCCAAAGCCTGGCGCTGCTGCTCGCGATAACGGAGGTTACGGTAATCAAGCTGCAGATGGATGAAATCGAGATTTGCCAGGAATGAATTGAGGTTGTCATCGGACAGATTGCTGGCAATCACATTCCCAGTGAGGGTTAGCTGGCCCGTTATCAGTCTCTGCTGCTCCCTGGGGTAATTTTGCCTGATCATGGCGACCATGATATCTTCGATCTGGGGCAATAGATCGTCAAAAGTATTCTTCTCCCGGTTCAGGGCATAGTACTCTTCCAGAAGCTCGTTGAATACCGCCTCTTCCACGCTGTCCTGATGCTTGCGATACGCCAGGTAACGGTCCTTGCGGTTCTGAAGGTCGGCCAGTTTCTCCACGTATTCCTGGCGCTCCGGACGCATATCGACGTTCAGGGAAGCATAGTCCGGATCTGCCATGACCTCGTCGATGGATCTGATGACATGGACATACAGATTGATGTTGCGCTCTATGTCGAACAACCGCTTCATCTCCATGTCGCTGAAGCCTTTGCCGACCACGGAGGGATCTTCCTTCACAAACAGCTCATACCGCTGTTCAAAGATCCGGTCCATGATATCCAGCACCAGCCCGTAATACTCCGCCGTGCCTTTCAACTGTTGCAAGAGGATCGCTCCCTGCCGATACTGGCTGTAGACGATCATGTCCGTGTCCTGAAAATCGGCGGAAGCCAGTGCTTCCAGATCCAAAGGCGGCGGAGACGAATAAGACCTAAGCTGTTTTTTGAGTTCCTCCAAGAGGCTGAACTCTTCGGATGCTATCCTTTCCAGGGATTCGGCTGTCAACAGGCCGGGAATCGCCTTCAATTCGTTGTACAGAGTTTGCAGATCCGCTTGAATGGCATTGATGGAGCTTTCCAACACATAATACTCCGCCAGGCTGACATTCTGATAATACCTGTTCAGGTCAAGATTGCCGATCCGATCAACGATGGCGGCCTTGCGGGGTTTGAAGGTGTTTTGTATCCAGTCACGGTTGGCATTATAGTTTTCTATGTATTTGGCTACTTCTGCGTGATCTTCACTTTCTGAGATCAGATCCGCCCACAGGAACAGATAGGTGGGGTAATATCTGCCTGTGGGAAAAAGGTTTATCACGTCCTCCAGGAATCTCTTGGCTGTTGTTTTGTCCTCACTCAGAAGATGGTAGACTGAACGATAGTAAAGCAGAAGGTTGAGCATGCGCCTGGCATCTTCCCCCAATCTGGTGTCGTTGATCAACATCTCAAAATAGGGAATCGCCTTTATTGGTTCATCAACAACCGAGTACACATGGCCAACGAGATAAAGAACATCCCGCTCGTCAAGGTTGTTCAAAGCATCGAAATGGGTCAAATACTCTTCTATGGCCTGGTTCTTGTCCTCAGCCACCATTTGTGGAAGTCTGTTCTTCAGAAAGTCTATTGCTTCCCAGACCTTGGGATCCGAATAAATGGCCCTTCGGGTGCTGACAGTTTCATAACTGGTTTGGGCGTGCGTCAAAGCAATGGACATCACTGCCAAAACTAGCAATAGACACAGTTTTATGTAATTTTTCATAACCCCGCTCACTTATCGTCCTAAGTTGAAACAACCACGTGCTATTATGATATCAGGATGCAGCCGGGGATGCATCCTGATCTCTTTCCTGTTCAAGGGAAGTATGAACGTATTGGCCACCAACATCAATCAACGGGTGATTGAACACTTGGCTAGTTGTTTTGTTCCTGCAGCTCTTGCAACCACTTGCGCAGATCTTCAAGAGCTTTCTGCGCCTTTTGGCGTTCTTCACGAAGATTTCTCAGTTCTGCCAGCAAGTCCTTTACTTCAGGAGAAAGTTCCTTGTATGAGCTTGATTCAACTATGCCAGGAGACTGCAAAGAAGTACCGGGAGTTAGAATGGACACAGAGGTGCCAGATTCCGTGACGCCAACGGGAATCTCTCCGCCGGTCACGATCTTGGTGCCGTCCATGTCCGTATCCTGGGCATAGCGGCGAAGTTCCGGTCTACGCTTCGCTTCGGCATACTTGTCAAAAAGGTATGAAACCCCAAAAGCAAGCCGGAGATTTTTCTCGTAGCCATTTCCCTCAGAACCTTTGGCCAGGTCCTCAAGGGCTTCTCCGCCCAGCCGGAAAGTGAAATTCTTGACCGTGTACTTCAATCCGGCGTTGAAATCCTTGCCGTCGTATTCTCCCTGGATGGCAAAATCCTTGAAGGGCGAGATCTCGATGGAACTGAACAAGCCGTTGAAGATCCTGGAACGGGCAACCTGGCCGGTGTAGCGGTTTTGGCCCCAGCCCAGATTGAACATCCAGGACAAGCCCCCAAACACGGCCTGCTTGGACGCCACCACATAGGGAGAGTAGTATTCGTAGTCAACCTTGTCCGGGTGGTCGGCCCATTCAATGTCAGGATAATCATCAGGATTGTAATCCTGCGCCCTGTGCTTGTTAACCGGGGAGAATATGTTGTCCATGCCGACAGAGATCTGGGGAAGGGTGCCGCTCTCCTGGATAACTTTCAGCTTGGCGTTCATGAAATAGACATCGTCTCCCCCGAAGAATCCCAGTTCGACCCGGTCCAGGATTCCCACGCCGATCATGCCGTAGGGAATGAAGCCGTTGTATTCGTCACCTACGTAACTGGGGGCCTCAACATTGCGGTAATAGCCTACCAATACCAATTCAGCCGCTTTGTGGGGTAAAACATACGCGTCTGGCGTCCGCAGCAGTCCAAGAGTCTGGAACGGAGCGGCTTCCATCAAGCCAAAGGTGGCTGCCAGAACTATAACGCTCAAAACTAATCTTTTCATACTTCCCTCCACCTTTCGGTGCATTTTAATCTCAGGGCATAATAACATTGACATATTTTCCGTCAAGCTTTTTTTTGCTCCATGCAAAAGCAAAAATCAACGGAACTCTTTCATACTGGAGAAGACCTCGCAGCAAAGTATTTGATCAGCAAGGGTTACGCAATACTGCACAGGAACTTCCGCGCAGATACAGGTGAGATCGACATTGTCGCTCAAAACGAAGAAAACCTAGTGTTCGTTGAGGTCAAAACACGTTCCAAACACTCTATAAGACAAGCATTGATGAATATTGGATACACCAAGCAAAGGCGTATCTCAACCACTGCTCAAAGATATATTATTTTGCACCCTGAATATGTCAAGCCAAAGATACGTTTCGACATCATTATTTTGTTGTATTTTGGCGACACCGACACATATAAGCTTGAGCACCTTGAAGATGCGTTCGTGCCGGTGCTATAGAAATTCTGGCCAGATCCGCAAGTTTTGTTCATCTTCTTTGTAATCCAATATCACATATAATACTTCAAATCAAGCCTAAATAATTCTTCAGGTCCGTTAATTGCCCAAAATTGAAGTGTCAAAGTCACTTCCCAAATATCTCAGGTAATCGGGATTGGAATTTTCGCTTTCGTCGTTTTTGACGTAGACCAACCTGTAGTTCCCGTTCATTTGGATGTCCACGAACAAATACACAGCGTTGAGCCTGCCCCTGTACTTCCAGATCTGGTAATCCTTTCGCACGTAGCGGGTATCGTCTGATGTGGTATCTTTGTCGATCTCATCCGGTTTGCCGTTGCGGATGTGGATCCTGCCCATGTCGGAGGTCCAGCCGGGATTGAAATGGCCGTAGTAGCGGTTGGCGTATTCGACCCGTTCGCGGACCAACTCGATCAAGTCCTGGATGCCCATGGACCTGGAATTGGCGAGGCTTCTCCACAGCTGGCTGACATACCTGCGCTTGGTCGCCTCGTCGTAGTTTTTCCAGTCCGAGGTGACGCTGCCGCCCAGGAAATACTTCAGCAGCTGATAATCATCGTCAGGCTGCGTGAAGAGAAAATTCACTTCCTGGCGGGGCTCGGTCACAAAGAACTCAAACTCCCTGGCCGTGGCGACCTCATCCAGCTGGTATTCCAATGAGCCAAGGTATTTTCCCGGGGCCAGGTCGATCAGGGGGATCTTGAGCGTGACCCCTTCCACCTCGCTTTGGGGCGTGTAATCTATGAAATCGTCCAGCACCAGCACGCTGTCCTTGGCAACGGTCAGGACCAGTAAAGCTGATTCTCCCAGCTTGTCCGGGGCCGTGTAGATCTCAAAGAACAGGGAAAGGTTGTCGCTTACATTCTTGTCGAAGATCCGGGAAGGCTGGGTTTGATACAGCATCTTGCCCCGGTGGAACTTGCCCAGGTAGGAGCTGCTGTCCGGATAGACCCGGCTGCAGAGTTCCAGATCGCTTAGCGCGGCATCGGGTTCGAGGCTGTTGGCTGAGAACATCCAGGCTGCGGTTCTTTGGGAGTTGAGGTCGGTCGCGGTCATCCGGAAAAGGTAGGGGCTTTCCCTGTCAAGCATATAGCTCACCCGGTTCAGGTAAGATTTGCCCGAGCCAGCGTCGTCCTTGTTGGTGATCCCGATGTTGTCGCGGATGGCCTGGCTGAACAGGACGCTGTCGCCCCGAGCCACATCCACGGTCACGTCCACTTCCGCGAAATAGCCGCCCTTATGGGCCAGGAAGACCAGATTGCCATAGGGTATCTGGTAATCGATATGAATGACCGTGTTGCCATCCCTGTCCAGGAAGCGCTGCGAGCTCACGTGCAGGTTGATCAGCTGGTTGGCAAACAGTCCTCCGGCCAGGCAGAGCAGGATGGCCGGCAAAGCGCGTCTAATATTCCTCATCTTTGTTCCTCAGTCTGAATTGGCCGAATCCGCCCGTGTCGGAAAACACAAATTCCAGATTCTGGCCGTAATAGTACCAGATTATGAACGGATACAGGTCGATGGGATGGACCTCACTGTAAATTTCGTCCGGTTCACCGTACTTGATATATATTCTACCGCGGTCGGAGCTCCAACCCTTCAATCTTTTGTGGACGGTGAACCGCTCATCGGCCGTGATCACCCTTTGGTAGAAACTTTCGCGGGCTTCGTTGCGCAGCGTTCCGGGGCTGGGATCATGCACTTGCCAGAACCGGTCTATCACCTCTTGATACATGTCCTCCGGAACGGAGCGAATGCTCTTCCATTCGTTCTGGTTGGCGATGTAGCGCAGTTGCTGGATCTGTTCCTTATAGCTGTAGCGGGCGTTGTAGGTGAACCACTGGTTGAAGAGGAAGGGCGCCATGTTGTAGCGGATATTCCCTTCAAAGAAGCTGATGGCAAGGTTCCCGGCCGAGTCGTTGTTGACAAACCGGGTCAGGTCGCTCCGGATCTCGCGTTCGGGATTCAGAATATAGAGCAGGCTGTCTCGCAGCGTGATGTGAACGCTGTCGATCGCCGCGCTGAATTTCTGCCTGATGCCGCAGTTCTCCACAGGGACCGGCAGCTTGCCCAGATCGGAGGGAATGAAGGATATCCCCTCTTTCAAAACCAGCAGATAGGGCTGGCCGATCTCAGTGAAAGCCTCGCCCACCGAGAATGTCCGTTTCAGGTCGGTTTTGCCGCCCGTGGCCAGATTCTTCAAGCGCAGGAGGGCCTGATGCTTGCCGGGGTCCAGCTCCGCCTGGAAGTACACAGGCAGGGCGGTGTTCTGCAGCCAATCCCTCTTCAGCACGGGGATGACTTGCTCGAAATTCCAGGTCTGCCTGGTCGCCTGGTTTTTTATCTCGAGCGTCAGCTGATACTCGACCGCGTCCGCGTCCTGCCTGAATAGCAGGGAATTATAGGGTATCAGCACCCAGAGGTCCACCCCCTCCGGATACTTTTCGTAGATCAGTTCCTGCCCGCCCAGTGCCGCGCAGGCCAGCAGAAGCAACAGGGAAAGTTTAATTGCTCTTCTCATCGCTGCTCAATTTGAGGCTGAAATCCAGCTTTTCCTCTTCCATCCACTCAAGCAGGGCGTTATGGGGAAAGATCTTTTTCTGGGCTTCCAGCAAGTAGGCATCGCCGTTTTCATTGCTGATGCTGGTTTTGAGGGTGAATCCACCCCGCGCTTTGCGGGTCAGGCGGTCCAACGCGTCCACCAACTCTGGGGAGATCTTTTCCTGTTTGATATTCAGCCGGATCTCACCTTTCAGGATTTGGGGCAGTTCTTCCAGGGCGATCAGGTTCGCAGGCACGATCCGCAGCAGGTTGTCGTCGTTGCCGTTGAAACCGGATTTGGTGCCGAACACAAAGAAGATGCTCCCGGCGGCCAGCTTGGGATAATGGGTCTGGTAGTCGTGGTTGAACAGCGCAACTTCATACCTGCCGGCCAGGTCTTCGAACTCCACAAAGGCGATTGGATTACCCTTGGCGTCGCGTTTGCGGGAAATGGCGGTCACGATCCCCGCCAAGACCAGGTCCTGGTTCGCCTTGCCCTTGCCGCTCTTGGCGTCGGCGTTGGTAAGGTGCCGGATCAGGCTGCGGTATTCATAGAGCGGATGCCCGCCCATGTAGAAACCCAGCACTTCCTTTTCTTTTTCCAATTGGTAGGCATAGCTCCAGGGATCCTCGATTGGCAGAGGCGGATAATACTCTTCGGTGGACTCGTCTGAGGTGATCAGGTCAAACAGCGAGGTCTGCCCGATCCGCCTGTCCCTTTGCGCTCCCGTATTGAAAGATAGGGCCAGTTCGATCACGGCCCATTTCTGCGCCCTGGTTCCCTCCAGTTCATCCATCGAGCCACTGGCGATCAGGCTTTCCAGCACGGTTTTGTTGATCGCGCTGCTGTCCAGCCGGGAGCAGAAATTGAAGATGTTGCCGTAGGTGCCGTTCTTCACGCGGTCTTCCACGATGGCGTTGATCGCCGCCTCGCCCAGGTTCTTGATCGCCTTCAGGCCAAACCGCACCTCTTTGCCGCGCACGCTGAATTCCTTGTCGCTGCGGTTGATGTTGGGAGGCAGGATCTTGATCCCCATGGACTTGCAGACCTCGATCTTGACCGGCACTGCCGCGGGGTCGTCCTCCAGGGAAAGCAGGGCGGCCATGAATTCCACCGGATAATGAGCTTTGAGCCAGGCCGTGCGGTAGGCCACCAAAGCGTAACAGGTGGCGTGGGATTTGTTGAAGGCGTATTGAGCGAATTTCTCCCAATCCTGCCAGATCTTGTCCGCCACCCTTTCGGTCACCTGGTTGGCAGTCGCTCCCTCGACGAATTTCTGCTTGAAACGCATCAAGAGCTCATGGTTCTTTTTGCCCATGGCCTTGCGCAGCGAATCGGCCTCTCCGCCTGTGAAATTAGCCATCTCCCGGGATATCTGCATCACCTGTTCCTGGTAGACCGTGACCCCATAGGTTTCCCTCAGGCTGTTCTCCATGATGGGATGGTCGTATTCGACCTTTTCCTTTTTATGCTTGCGCGCGATGTAGTTCGGAATGAAGCGCATCGGGCCGGGCCGGAACAGGGCGACCATGGCGATCAGGTCCTCAAACATGTTGGGCCTTAGTTCCATCAGGTATTTGCGCATGCCGTCGGATTCGAACTGGAAGACGCCGTCCGTCTCCCCTTTCCCCAGCAGCTGATAGACCTTCTTGTCCGTCAGGTCCAGGTTTTCCACGTCCAGGCCAATGTTGTGCGCCTGCTTCACCAGGTCCACCGTCTTCTGGATCAAGGTGAGGGTCTTGAGCCCCAGGATGTCCATTTTGAGAAACTTCAGTTCGTCCAGCCATTTGCCTTCATACTGGACCAGGATGTTGTTGTCGGCATCCTTCTGGGTGCTGCAGGTCAGGGGGATGTATTCGGTCAGGTCGCCGGGCGCGATCACCAGTCCCGCCGCGTGGATCCCGGTCTGGCGGATCAATCCTTCCAAAACCAGGCTGTGTTTGTAGATGCTTTGATAGAGCTCGTTGTTGTCGATCAGATGCTTGAAATCCGGGGATTCCTTATAGGCTTCCTCCAGGTTTTTGCCGTAGGGGATGGTCTTGGTGATGTTATTCGCTTCGCTGGCTGGCACCATCAGCACCCTGGCCACGTCCTTGATCACTGATTTGGCGCCCAGCGTGCTGAAGGTGATGATCTGCGTAACGCTGTTGCGGCCGTATTTCTGGACCACGTAGTCGATCACCTTGCCCCGGCCCTGGGCGCAGAAATCGATGTCGAAATCCGGCATGCTGATCCGGTCCGGGTTGAGGAAGCGCTCAAACATCAGCCCGTAGCGGATCGGGTCGATCTGGGTGATGTTCAGCAGATAGGCCACGATGCTGCCAGCTCCGGAACCGCGTCCCGGCCCCACGGGCACCCCCTGCTTGCGGGCGTTGTCGATCAGGTCCTTCACCACCAGGTAATAGCCGTCAAAGCCCATTCTATGGATCACATCGAGTTCAAATTCGATCCGGGAGCGGACCTCATCAGAGATTTCGGGATATTTTTCCCTGGCCCCCTCTTCACATAGGGCCCGGAGATAAGCGCCCAT
The DNA here is from genome assembly GCA_019429425.1 of Candidatus Syntrophosphaera sp. NCBI lineage: Bacteria > Pseudomonadati > Candidatus Cloacimonadota > Cloacimonadia (SeqCode) > Cloacimonadales (SeqCode) > Cloacimonadaceae (SeqCode) > Candidatus Syntrophosphaera > Candidatus Syntrophosphaera sp. The sequence goes on along the minus strand of JAHYIU010000011.1, from coordinate 19,595 downwards.
GTCTTCAAATTCCGGCGGAGTCTCGATCTCCGGCAGCAGAAACTTGTCATACCCCAGCTCCAGGTCGATCAGCTCCGCGATCTTCAGAGTGTTCTCATAAGCCTCCGGCACGTCGGGGAAAAGCTCCCGCATTTCCTCCTCGGTCTTGAAATAGAGCTGGTCGGTGTTGTAGTGCAGGCGGTTCTGCTCGCTCAAGCCCTTGCCGGTCTGGATGCAAAGCAGGATGTCGTGGGCCTCGTAGTCTTCCTTGTGCAGGTAGTGGCAATCGTTGGTCACCACAAGCTGCTGGCCCATTTCCCTGGCCAGGGCGATGAGGACCGGCATCACCTCCTTTTCGGAGTCCAGGCCGTGGTTTTGGATCTCGAGGTAAAAACGGTCGCCAAACACTCTTTGGTACCAGCTGATCGCTTCCCGGGCCTCCTCTGCCCTGCCGTTCAGAAGCAGCGCGGGGATCTCGCCCTTGACGCAGGCGCTGAGGCAGATCAGGCCTTCGCTGTATTTCTCCAGGAGGCTCTTGCTGATCCGCGGTTTGTAGTAAAAACCTTCGATGAAAGAGATCGAGGAGAGCTTCATCAGGTTCTTGTAGCCCTGGAAATCCTTGGCCAGGAGAACGAGATGCTGCCGGATGTCGCTCTTGTGGTGCTCGCTGTCCAGCTCGCCGTTGATGACATAGGCCTCGATGCCGATGATCGGCTTGATCCCGGCCTTGCTGGCGCACTTATAGAAATCGATCACGCCATAGAGGTTGCCATGGTCCGTGATCGCCACCGCCGGCATGCCGTATTCCACAGCCAGTTTCACCATCCTGTCCACCCGGCAGGCGCCGTCCAAAAGGCTGTATTGCGTATGGTTATGCAAATGTACAAAAGACATCTTTGGTCTCTCCCTTCTCTTAAAGGATAGATTTGCCAACGCCCGGATTTTGTCAAAGGATAATTTGCTTTTTTTGAATATGTTCCCTAACTCACCGCCAATCAGGCCGTTATGCCATTGTCAACTCTAAGCTCCTGCCCGCCTGTCACTTCCCGCTTACTTGAGTGAAGCGCCTCGGAACGCGCTGGGAATGATTCGTCCTGGCCAGTGCTGAGGCCAGCTCCAAATGGATTCACAAGCAACAAATGGATTCACAAGGACATGTGAATCCATTTTTGTCATACAGGCCATACAGTTACGCAAACCGATTCACAGATTTCCCAGGCTGTGCGCCAGCTGCTTGGCAGAGGTGCTGGGATAAGAACTATGCTGCATTAATGCTATCTCTATATGTATATAGATATATTTATATATTATATAATTTTATTTTTATATATTACTTTATTCTACAAACCCTGGATGGGAGGCATACCCACAGGATTGCCCCCCCCCTTGTGCAGGGATGCCGGTTATGTCTAAGATAAGCCCCGCAGGGGCGGCAGCTCGTTGACCAACCCCGCCGCAGGTGGGGTGAAGGAATATAGGCGGCGGCTTTAGCCGTCGTATTAAAAGCTGGTGTGTTCGTTGTTGCTGGCCCCACCCTCTACCCAAACACAGTTGCAACTGTGTTTGGGGTGGGGGTGGGGAATTTGGGGAAACAAACGATCCCTCCATAAATACCCGGGATGAATCCCGGGCCTATTGTCCTGCACCGGTTGAAACCGGTTTGCCTACAGACTGAGCCCCGCAGGGGCGGCAGATCTTGGCCCAGGGTGGCAACCCTGGGGCGCTGGATACCCGAAATGTCAGGATAAGCCCCGCAGGGGCGGCAGATCTTAGCCCAGGGTGGCAACCCTGGGTTTTGGAAGGATCACGTACCCCAATCCGGATTCCCCACCCCCACCCCTGTCCGCGTCTCAACAAGAGCCGCGGACAAGGGTGGGGTGGGGCTTTGACAAATATTTCGAATCAACGCCTCATACTCCCAGGGTTGCCACCCTGGGCTATGCTCTTCCGCCCCTGCGGGGCTTGCCATGATTATTCGCCTTACCGTTACGGGGGTTTCGCTTCGCTTCACCTCCCGCCTATGCTCTGCCGCCCCTGCGGGGCTTGCCATGATTATTCGCCCCACCATTACGGGGGTTTCGCTCCCCAAGGCCGCTTCACACACCGCCTATGATCATCCGCCTCTTCAGGTCTGAATGCCCGTTGGGGGGGGGCATACAGGCTCCGTTTTTTGTGAATCCATTTGCATATCACATTGGCATACATGCAGATAACAGATTCACATGTCCTTGTGAATCCATTTCCTGGTTGTGAATCCATTTTCCCGGAAAGGCCATGCGAACCCGCGCACCCTTCCATCCTGCCAATTCGCGTAATTCGTGTAATTCGTGTAATTCGTGGACGGATCCCACCCAATCTGCGGGAAACCTCAATCTCCGTCCAATCCGTTTGATCCACGGAATCAGTAGGAAAAATGGGTAACCCACAATTGACGGAGTTGTATGTTTCTGATACGCGACCCGCCTGCCACTCACTTATCTCCCGCCGAGTTCCCGCCAAGCCGGCGGTTGGTCGGCGGGTGGCGGATTGGTGGCGGGGGAATTGGAGTTAAGAGTGAAGAGTGAAGAGTTAAGAGTTAAGAGTTAAGAGTTAAGAGTTAAGAGTGGGGCGTTCCACCCTCTGCGTCTCCGTGTTTGTGATCATCCTCCGATTTTCCGCTGGCAAAAAGTGCGGGAGGGCTTGCTGAGGCCGTGGCCCAAAAAAAAACTTGCCTGATATGGACAGGTTCAAAATGTGGGACACAAAAAAAAATTCCAGACTCGCAAGAGACCAAGGGAGCGTTAATGAAGCTAAAAACCTTCCCCGGGGGTGTCCATCCCCATGACTACAAGCATTTTTCCGCCTCGGCCGGGATCGAGCCGGCGCCTCTGCCCCCGCGGGTGGTGATCCCCCTTTCCCAGCATATCGGAGGGCCTTCCAGCCCTGTCGTCAAGGTTGGCGATGAGGTGAAAACCGGCCAGCTGATCGCCGAGGCCGCGGGGTTCGTATCCATTCCCCAGCACGCCAGCATCAGCGGCAAGGTCACCAAAATCGATATCTTCCCCCATCCCGCGGGAGCGATGATGAAAGCGATCGAGATCACCGGCGACGGACTGGACAGCTGGGTGGAAATGACTGACAATCCTGGTTTTCTGGAACTTCCCGCCGCCGAGATGAAGCAGCGGATCGCCGACGCGGGCATCTGCGGCATGGGCGGGGCCGGATTTCCCACCTTCGTGAAGCTTTCCCCGCCCGAGGACAAACCGATCAACACGGTGATCCTCAATGGGGTGGAATGCGAGCCCTATCTGACCTCGGATTACCGGCTGATGCTGGAAAAGCCGGAGGAGATCATCAGCGGCCTGAAGATCCTGATGAAGGTTTTGGGCGCGACCCAAGGCAGCATCGGCATCGAGGCGAACAAGCCCGACGCCATCGAACTGCTGGGCAAGCTGCTCGCCGGGGAAAGCAAGATCAACGTTGTGCCCCTGAAACTGCAATATCCCCAGGGCGCGGAAAAGCAGCTCATCTACGCCGCTACGAAGCGCAAGGTTCCGGCCGGCGGATTGCCCATGGCTGTGGGCGTGGTGGTGCAAAACGTGGGTACCGCCCGCGCGATCTATGAGGCCGTCCGCTATAAGAAGCCCCTGGTGGAAAGGGTCATCTCCATCACCGGCAGCATCGTCAAAAACCCCAAGAACCTCATGGCGCGGATCGGCACACCCCTGGCCGATTTGGTGGAATTTTGCGGCGGCACCACCGCGGAAATCGGCAAGGCGATCTCCGGCGGCCCGATGATGGGCTTTGCCCTGCCCGGCCTGGAAGCCCCGATGGGCAAGGGAAGCAGCGGCTTGGTGCTGATGGGCCAAAAGGAAGCCGGCGAGATCGAGGAACGGAATTGCCTGCGCTGCGCCCGCTGCGTGGACGTCTGCCCAATGAACCTGCTGCCCAGCCTGATCGCCCAGGCGGTGAAAGGCGCGGACCTGGACCTGGCCGTCCAAAGCGGGCTCGAAGACTGCATGAAATGCGGAAGCTGCGCCTATGTCTGCCCCGCGCACATCAGATTGGTGCAATGGATCGACACCGGCAAGATCCGCCAGGCCGAACGCCTGCGGGCCAGGAAATAGAGGTTTGACGATGAAAGATAGATACACTGTCTCCCCCGCGCCCCATCTGCACGACCGCACCAGCATCCCGAACGTGATGTGGAACGTGGTGCTCGCGCTGCTCCCGGCGCTGCTGTTTTCCGTTTATTACTGGGGCTTCCGCACCCTCTGGCTCACCCTGATCGGGGTCGCCGCCGCGGTGCTCACCGAAGCTTTGATCCAGAAACTGCGCAAGGTGCCGGTCACTGTTTATGACGGTTCCGCCGTCCTCACCGGCATGCTGCTCACCTACAACATCTCCGCCGGCTCGCCCTGGTGGCTGCCCGTCATGGGCTCCGTTTTCGCCATCGCCGTGGGCAAACAGGTCTTTGGCGGGCTGGGCAACAATCCCGTGAATCCCGCCCTCCTGGGCCGGGCTTTCCTGCTGGCTTCCTGGCCCTCGCTGATGACGGGGAACTGCTGGGTGCCAACGCTCAAGCGCGGCCTGAATGAAGCCTCCATCAACGGGATCACGAATCTGAACCTGATCCATCCCAACCTGCAGGCACTTTCCACCAAGGCCTACGACCTGGTGACCGGCTCCACGCCCCTGAAAGTGGCCCAGACCCTGCGTGACACCAGCTTTGTGAACACCATGACCAGCGATCCCGCCCTCAATTCCGACCTCGGCAACAAGATCTTCAACAGCCTCTTCGACCTGGGCACGCTCAAATCGCTGTTCTGGGGCAATATCGGCGGCTGCATCGGCGAGGTTTCCGCTTTCGCGCTCCTTTTGGGCGCTCTCTACCTGCTCTGGAAGAACATCATCGAATGGCGCATCCCGCTGTTCTACATTGGAACGGTGTTTATCCTCACCTTCCTGTTCGGGAGTATCCCGGGAACTGGCTATTCGGTCATGCTGCCCTTCTTCCATATCTTCTCAGGCGGTTTGATGCTGGGGGCCTTTTTCATGGCCACGGACTACACGACCAGCCCGCTGACCAAGAACGGCAGGATCGTCTTTGCCATCGGCTGCGGAGTGCTCACTGTGGTGATCCGCCTGGTGGGAGGCTATCCGGAAGGCGTTTCCTATTCGATCCTGTTCATGAACGTGATGACGCCCCTGATCGACAAGATAACCATGCCAAAAGCTTTCGGGAAGGTGAAGAAATGAGATACTACCTCAAACTCGGCCTCATCCTTTTGCTCTTTTGCGCCGTTGCAACCGGCATCCTGGCCTATGTGAATTCCATCACCAGGCCCAGGATCGACCAGCTCAAGGCGAAACAGGAAATGGAGGCCCGCCAGTTCTTGATCCCCGGCGCGGAATTCGACCGGGTGGCCGCTTACGTCGCCGACGCGGATTCCCTGGTCTATTTCATCGCCCGCAATCCGGAGACCAACCAGATCAAAGGCTATACCTTCACGGCCGCCAAAGCCGGCTACAGCAGCACGGTGAAGACCATGGCCGCCGTGGACAATGATTTTAACGTGATCAACATCCAGATCGTGGAACAAGCCGAAACCCCCGGGCTGGGCGCGAACTGCACCAAACCGGAATTCACCGGCAAATTCAAAGGCCTGGCAATTGACCAGGTCCTGGTGGACAAAGACGGCGGCGGGATCGCTTCCCTGACGGGCGCGACGATCACCTCGCGGGCCATCGCCAGTTCGCTTAAGGAACAGATCCTCGCTGTGCAAAAGGACGTCGAGGCCAAACTGGCAGAAAGGGAGGTTATACGATGAAATTCATGGCTCAACTCACCAAAGGCATCATCAAGGAAAACCCGATCTTCGTGATCGTTTTGGGATTGTGCCCCACCCTGGCCGTCTCGACCTCCGTGAACAACGCCATCGGCATGGGCGCCGCGGCCACCTTCGTGCTTGTCTGCTCCAACCTCATCATCTCCCTGATCAAGAACGTGACCCCGGCCAAGATCCGCATCCCGGTCTACATCGTGGTGATCGCCTCCTTCGTGACCATCGTGGACATGATGATGGCCGCCTACGTGCCGGACCTGCATAGATCGCTGGGCCTGTTCATCCCGCTGATCGTGGTGAACTGCATCATCCTGGGCCGGGCGGAGGCTTTTGCCAGCAAAAACAACGTGCTCAATTCCCTGGCCGACGGGATCGGCATGGGGCTGGGCTTCACCCTGGCGCTGGTGGTGGTTGCAACTTTCCGCGAGATCCTGGGCAACGGCACCTGGCTGAACATCAGGGTCATGCCCAATGCCTACGATCCGATGCTGATGGCCATTCTGGCGCCCGGCGCTTTCATCACGCTGGGCTTTCTGATGGCCGCCATGAACATGCTGAAGGAGAAGAAATAATGGGTACCCTCGGACAAATCTTCGTGCTGGCGATAACCGCCATCTTCATCCAAAACTTCGTTCTGGCAAGGTTTTTGGGCCTCTGCCCCTACCTGGGTGTCTCCAAAAAGCTGGATTCCGCCTTTGGCATGGGCATGGCCGTGATCTTCGTGATGACCCTGGCCTCGGCGATCACTTTCCTGATCTACAAATATCTGCTCCTTCCTTATAATATAGAGTATCTGCGCACCCTGGCCTTCATCCTCACCATCGCCTCTCTGGTGCAGTTTGTGGAAATGGTGATCCAAAAGAACGCCCCGGCCCTGTATCGCTCGCTGGGAGTGTATCTGCCCCTGATCACCACCAATTGCGCCGTTCTGGGCGTGGCCATCCTCAACGTGACGCCCCTGGCCGACGGATCGAGCTACAACTTCCTCTTTGCCATCCTCAACGGCTTCTTCTCCGGGGTGGGCTTCACCCTGGTGCTGCTGGCCATGGCGGGGATCCGCGAGCGCCTGGAACTGGTGGATATGCCCAAAAGCATGCGCGGCATGCCCAGCGGGTTGATCCTCGCGGGGATCATGGCTTTGGCGTTTTACGGCTTCATGGGCCTGAAGATCTAAAGGGAGGGTGAGATGACTTTTGCTTTGATATCCCTTCCCCTCGCGGCTGGAATCGTCTCCCAGATCGGGCTTCCGGTGATCATCGTCGGCGCGATGGGCCTGGTCTTTGGATTGATCCTGGCCTTCGCCTCCAAGATCTTTGAAGTGCAGGTCGATCCGAGAGTGGAACAGATCATCGCCGCCCTGCCCGGAGCCAACTGCGGAGGCTGCGCCAAAGCAGGCTGCGCGGGCTACGCGGACGCGATCGTCCACGAGGGTTTGGAGATCAACCTCTGCGCCCCGGGCGGAGCAGCCGCCGCGGCAGCCATAGCCAGGATCATGGGCATGGAGGCCGGATCCGCCATCCCCAAGATCGCCGTGATCCATTGCTCCTCAGGCGGCTACGAGAACACCAACCGGAGATACGCCTACCGCGGCATTGAAAGCTGCAAATCGGCCGTGAACATCGCCGGAGGGCCCAACGCCTGCGCCTGGGGCTGCGTGGGCTACAACGACTGCCTCAGGGCCTGCAAGTTCGACGCGATCTCCATCGATGCCAGTGGAATGCGCGTCATCGACCCCGAAAAATGCACCGGCTGCGGCGCTTGCGTCAAAGCCTGCCCCCGCGGCCTCATCGACCTCGTGCCGGTCAACCGCAACGTGCACATCAACTGCTCCTCCCAGGATAAAGGCCCGCTGGCCAAACAATTATGCGGCAGCGGCCATCCCTGTATCGGCTGCGGGATCTGCTCCAAGAAATGCCCGGTCCAGGCCATCACCATCGAAAACAACCTGGCCCGGATCGATTACTCCGTCTGCATCAACTGCGGCCTCTGCGCCACGGTTTGCCCCACAGGGGCGATCCTCGACCTGCTCTGCTGCGCCCGGAAAAAAGCCGGGATCATCGACGAACTCTGCATCGGCTGCACCATCTGCGCCAAAAACTGCCCCGTGCAGGCCATTACAGGGGAAGTGAAGCAGCTGCACAAGATCGACCGGGATAAATGCGTCGGCTGCGAGATCTGCGTGCAGAAATGCCCCAAGCAGGCGATCAGGATGGTTGACTGACCCTCTGCTGCCAATTATTGTTACCAGATGGGACGGCCCGCGCCGTCCCTTTTGTTATCATTGCCCCTGAATCGTTCCCTGGATATCCTGGTTACCCGCATTTCCCTTGCTTTTCCGCCCTTATCTCCGGCTCACCCGCCTCTTGCCCGCCTCCCGTTAACCACCCGCCGGCTTGGCGGGTACTCGGCGGGAGATAAGTGAGTGGCGGGTGAGCCAGAAAAAAGGGGGAAAAAGGCAACCTTGAAAAACAGCAGCCCTGTCGCTCAGAACTGGTTTTTCAAATTTACAATTGACATAATCCGCGCATCCAGAAAAGTGATAAAAATCATACTTTCGGCATAAGCTGTCAGCAAGGAGAGATAATGCCCTACATATCCAATACCGACGCGGAACGGCGCGAGATGCTCGGCCGGATCGGAGTGAGCTCGTTTGAAGAGCTGATCGCCTCGATCCCGGAAAAACTGCGCCTGAAACAGCCTCTGGCCCTGGATGAGCCGTTATCGGAGCTGGAGATCACCAGATTGATCAATGAACGGGTCTCCGGAAACTTCTGCGCGCAAAGCGCCAATTCCTTCCTCGGGGCCGGCGTCTATGACCATTTCATCCCCGCCGCCGTGGACACGATCGTTTCCCGCCCGGAATTTTTCACGGCCTACACCCCCTATCAGGCCGAGGTGAGCCAGGGCACTTTGCAATTCATCTATGAGTACCAGACCATGATCTGCGAGCTCACCGGAATGGAGATCGCCAACGCCTCGATGTATGACGGGGCTTCGGCCATCGCGGAAGCGATCCTCATGGCGGCGCGCAAAAACAAGCTGCTGAAGGCGATCCTCCCCGCCACCCTGCATCCCGAATACGTCAAAGTGATCAGCATCTACACCGAGGGGATCGGCGTGGAACTGCTCACCTGCCCTGCCAAAGACGGAGTTCTGGATATCGCAGCCCTCAGGGGCATGATGGATGAGAGCGTCGGCAGCGTGGTGGTGCAAACCCCCAATTTTTATGGCAATATCGAGCCCGTTCAGGCTCTGGACGGCATCGTTCATTCCAACCCCAAATGCCTGCTGATCGCGGCCGTGGATCCCATTTCCCTGGCGATACTCACTCCACCTGCTGTTTACGGGGCTGATATAGCCGTGGGCGAAGGCCAGGCCCTGGGAAACAGCATGTACATGGGCGGGCCGCTGTTCGGCTTTTTCGCCACCAAGCTGGACATGGCGCGCATGATGCCGGGCCGGATCGTCGGCGGAACTTTGGACAAAGAAGGAAAGCGGGCCTACGCTCTCACCCTCCAGGCCAGGGAACAACATATCCGGCGGGCCAAGGCGACCTCGAACATCTGTTCCAACCAGTCCCTCTGCACTCTGGCCGCCACGGTCTATCTGAGCCTGATGGGACGCGAATGTTTGGTGGAAGCGGCCACCCAGAGCGCCCAGAAAGCGCATTACCTGGCCTCGGAACTGGCCAAGGTCCCCGGCTGCGGGCTGGCCTACCCCTCCGCACCCTTTTTCAAGGAATTTGTCCTTAAAACCAAGCTCCCGGCGGAGCGGATCATTTCCGAAATGCTGGATCAATCCATCTATCCCGGAGTGGACCTGCAGCGCTTCGGGCATCAGAATGAACTGCTGATCGCGGTCACGGAAAAGAAGACCAAGGCCAGGATCGATGAATTCGTAGCGGCAATGCGGGAGTTGAACCATGAGTAAGACCATCTTTGAATACAGCGTCAAAGGCAGGCGGGGCGTGACCCTTCCGGCCCGCGAGATCGACACCCCCCTGGAAAGCCTCATCCCCGCGGAAAACCTCAGGCAGAAAAAAGCACGCCTGCCCGAAGTGAGCGAACTGGACGTCATGCGCCACTACATCGCGCTTTCCCACAAGAACCACTTCATCGAAAAGGGACTCTATCCCCTGGGCAGCTGCACCATGAAATACAATCCCAAGCTGCATGAATCCCTGATCCGCCATTCCGGCTTCAACAACCTCCATCCCTACCAGCCGGAAGGCACGCTGCAAGGGTCTTTGGAGATCCTTTACGAATTGCAGAGTGCTCTGGCGGAGATCTCCGGCATGAGCCAGGTGACGCTGCAGCCCGTGGCCGGCGCGCAGGGCGAATTTACTGGCATCAAGATCGTCGCCGCCTACCACAAGGCCAAAGGCAACCAGCACAAGACCAGGATCATCATCCCCGATTCAGCGCACGGCACCAATCCGGCCACCTGCTCCCTGGTCGGTTACGAGGTCGTGGAACTCAAATCCGACGCCCGCGGCCGCTGCGATATCCAGCACCTGAAAAGCCTGGTGGATGACCGCACCGCCGGATTCATGCTCACCAATCCCAACACCCTGGGCCTGTTCGAAGACCAGATCGAGGAGATCGCCTCCATCATCCACGCCGTGGACGGCCTCATCTACATGGACGGGGCGAACCTGAACGCCATCATGGGAATAGTCCAGCCCGGCAAGATCGGCTTCGACGTGATGCACTTCAATCTGCACAAGACCTTCACCACGCCTCATGGCGGCGGCGGGCCCGGCAGCGGGCCGGTCGGAGTGGTGGAAAAACTGGTCCCCTATCTGCCCGTGCCCCTCGTAGCCAAAGGCGGGGATGGCTATTTCCTGGATTACGCTCACGCAGCCAGCTCCATCGGCAAGGTGCACAGCTTCTACGGCAACTTCGCTGTCAACCTGCGCGCCTATGTCTACATCAAGATGCTGGGCCCGCAAGGGATCAGGCGCGTATCAGAAAACGCCGTGATCAATGCCAACTATCTGAAGGCCCTGCTCAAGGACTATTACCATATCCAATATCCGGAACATTGCATGCACGAGTTTGTGGCGGATGGCCAGTGGCAGAAAAAGGAATTTGGGATCAGCACCCTGGATATCGCCAAGCGGTTGCTGGACAAGGGCTTCCACGCGCCCACGATCTATTTTCCCCTGATCGTGCCGGAGGCGCTGATGGTGGAGCCCACCGAAACCGAAAGCAAAGAATCCCTGGATTCCTTTGCTGATGCCATGATCGGGATCGCGCGGGAATGCCGGGAAAATCCGGAACTGCTGCATGAAGCGCCGCTCACCACGCCGGTGCGCAGGGTGGATGACGTTCGCGCCGTAAAAGTGCTCGACCCCCTCTTTCCGCTCCCGGACTGATCCGGCGGAAAGCTTGAACCGATAAAGATTTAGGAGATACAATGAAAAAGACCCTGATACTCATCCTGTTGGGCTTGGGACTGGTTTCCCTGGGATTTTCCCAGGCAGCCAAGCTGGGCTATGTGAATACCGACCGCCTGCTTCTGGAAAGCAATGAAGCGGCCGAGATCTCGCGCCTGTTCAATCTGGACAAGCAAAACTGGACCAACCAGATCCGCCAGCTTGACGAACAGATCAAGCAGATGGAACGCAATTTCGAGATCGATAAACTCACCAAGACCGAGGCCGCCAAGCGCGAAGCCCAGTCCAAGATCGACGCCCGGAAGGCCGAGGCCGGCAGGATGCTGGAGGAATACTTCGGCGAAGGCGGAAGAGCGGAACAACGCTACCGCGAACTGATCGACCCCCTCACCCTCAAGATCCACAATCTGATCAAGAAGACCGCTGAGGACGAGAAATACACGATGATCTTCGACGTCAGTATGGGCACCGTCCTCTACGCCCTGCCTTCTCTGGACCTGACGGACCAGATCCTGCTTGAGCTCAACAAAGACACCGTGAGGCCCACCGACGACGATTTCAAGCCTGAGGAACAGCAGTTCCCCATTGGCGGAGAGACCAAACCCGAAGACATGTTCAGAGACGAGTTCAAACCCGACAAACCATGAAGAAATTCGCTCAGGCCCTCAAACCCGCGGAGATATTGGCGGTTTGCGGAGGGGAGTATCGCGGCAGTGAAGACCTCCTGCTGCAAAGCGTTGCCGATCCCGCCGAGGCCGATCCGGCCAGCATCATCTTCTGGGAGCAGGAAAAATATCTGGCCGTGGTTCAGAACTCATCCGCGGGCTTGATATTCTGCACTCCGGAAGGAGCTTCAAAGCTGCCTGGCCGCAATCTGATCCTGCATCCCAAGCCCTATTTCGGGTTGATGCGTCTGGTCAGTTGGTGGCTGGAAAAGTGTTCAGACAAGCCCCAGCCGGGCATCCATCCCTCCGCGGTGATGGATCCCTCGGCAGATGTGGGAGAAGGTGTCAGCCTGGGGGCCAACTCCGTAGTCGGCAGGAATTGCCGGATCGGCGCTGGCGTCTGTATCGGCGCCAATTGCGTGCTTGGGGATGATGTCACCATCGGCGCGGGAACCAGGCTCTACCCCAATGTTGTCGTATACCCAGAATGCGAGGTCGGCAGTGATACCATCATCCATAGCGGTGCGGTGATCGGGGCGGACGGCTTTGGCTTCATCCTCATGGACGGGATGCAGCACAAGATCCCCCAGATCGGCAACGTGCGGATTGGCAACAACGTGGAGATCGGCGCCAACACAGCCATCGACCGCGGCACGCTCAGCACCACGCTGGTGGGAGACGGCACCAAGATCGACAACCATGTCCAGATCGGCCATAATTGCCGCATTGGCAGGCACTGCATCCTCTGCGCCCATGTTGGCCTGGCTGGAAGCACGATTTTGGGCGATTACGTTTATCTCGCCGGACAGGTGGGCGCGGCAGGACATCTGACCATCGGCGACAGGGCCATGATCGGAGCCCAGGCTGGCGTCACTTCAGACATCCCGGCGGACGGCCGTTACCTGGGATCTCCCGCCGTGGATGCCAACACCTTCAAACGCAACTTCGTCGCCCAGAAGCACCTGCCGGAGATATACAGGAATTTCATCAAACAGCAAAAAAACCACCCCGACAAGGACTGAGCCATGACAGAGTTTAAACATACGATCCGTTCAGAAGTATCCTACACCGGGATCGGACTCCATTCCGGCGAGATCTCCACGATCCGCTTCAAACCAGCCCAGAAGGACGAAGGCATTGTTTTCGTCCGGGTCGACCTGCCCGACAAACCGGAGATCCCCGCGGACATCGACCACGTGGTGGATATATCACGCGGGACCACGATCGGCCTCAAAAGCGCCACCGTGGGAACGATCGAGCACGTCCTTTCCGCCATCAAAGGCCTGGCGATCGACAACATCCGCATCGAGATCGACGGCCCGGAAGCTCCGGTGGCGGACGGCTCGCCAATCGTTTTCCTGAATCTTCTGCGCAAAGCCGGCCTGGTGCAGCAGGATTCCGAGCGGGTCTATTTCGAATTTGACGAAGCGATCAGTTTTTCAGCCGGGGAAGAGAACGTGGATATCGTGATCGTGCCCTCCAACGAACTGAAGGTCACCTTCATGATCGATTACAAGCATCCCTATCTGGGCACCCAATATACCTGGCTGCCAAGCATCAAGCACTTCGAAAAGGAATTCGCCGGTGCCCGCACCTTCTGTTTCATCAACGAGATCCTGCAGCTCAAGGAAATGGGCCTGATCAAAGGCGGTTCGCTGGAAAACGCCCTCGTGATCGCGGAGCCGGACATGACCGACGCCGAACTGAAGCACTTGCAGGACGTTTTTGGCTACCATGAACCGGTCACCGTCTCCCCGGAAGGGATCCTGAACAACCATCCCCTGCGCTATCACAATGAATTCGTGCGCCACAAGGTGGTTGATCTCCTGGGCGATATCGCCCTGCTGGGAATGCCCATCCGGGGCCACATCCTGGCTGCCCGCAGCGGCCACAAGACCAATGTGGAACTGGTGAAAAAGCTGCGCAAGATCCAGCTCAAGCAGGAGCTTAAGAAGCAATACCAAAAAACCGACGCCAAGGACGTGGTGTTCGACATCAATGCCATCATGCGCATCATACCCCATCGCTATCCCTTCCTGCTGGTGGATAAGATCATCGACCTCAAACCCTCTGAATCCATCATCGGCATCAAGAACGTCACCATCAACGAACCCTTCTTCCAGGGCCATTTCCCCGGCCATCCGATCATGCCCGGAGTGCTCATCATCGAAGGAATGGCGCAGACAGGAGGCATTATCTTGCTCAATCAACTCGCTGACCCGTCCCAATATGTGGCCTATTTCGCCTCCATCGACAACGTCAAGTTCCGCAAACCCGTTCTGCCCGGCGATACTTTGCGCTACGAGATGAAAGTGATCTCGCTGAAGAAGACGATCTCAAAAATGCACGGCGAAGCCTTTGTCGGCTCGGAAAAGGTGGCCGAAGGCGATTTCATGGCCATGCTCCAGGAGAAGAACAAATGACCCGCATCCACCCCACCGCGATCATCGAGGCAGGGGCCGTCATCGGCGATGATTGCGTCATCGGACCCTATTGCCAGATCGGCCCAGAAGTCATACTGGGAGCCCGAAACACCCTTGTCTCCAACGTCATCGTCTCCGGCCAGACCCAGATCGGCCTCGACAACAGGTTTTTCGCCTATGCCGTGATCGGCACCGAACCCCAGGACCTGAAATTCACAGGCGAACTCACCGGCCTGCGCATCGGCAGCAGAAACACCATCCGGGAGTTCGTGACCATCAACCGCTCCAACCAGGCCGCGGAAGACACCGTCGTTGGGGATAACAACCTCCTGATGGAATACGTCCACGTGGCCCACAATTGCCAAATCGGCTCGTTTTGTGTGATCGCCAACACGGTCCAAATGGCGGGCCATCTGGTGATCTCAGACCACGTAACGATCGGAGGCGCTACTGCCATCCACCAGTTTGTGCATATTGGGACGCACGCCTTTGTGGGAGGGGCATCCGCGATCAAAAAAGATATCGCCCCCTACACCCGCGGCCAGGGAAATCCCTATAAAACGGTCGGCCTGAACAGCGTGGGATTGATGCGCAAAGGCTTTTCCAACGAATCCATCGCCGCCATCAAGAGGATCTACAACCTCTTTTACCGAGAGGGATTGAACACCTCCCAGGCCCTGGAAGCCGTGGACTCGCTGGGAGAACTGACCCCGGAGCAAAAGGTGTTTGCCGATTTCGTCCGCAACGCGGAGCGGGGCCTATCCACCTGATCGCGGCACAGGTTTCGCTTGGTGCAGGATGGAAGATGGATGCGATCCATAAAAACTTATCCCGTTCGGACCGCAGCCCTTTTTGCATTGACAAAAAACCGGCAGCCGCGAGTTTTGCCTAAACTATCAACTGGAGTATCGTTATGGAAGATCGGACATGGGAATACGCTAGTGTGTTCATTATGTCCTGGTTGCTCGTGTACAGTCTGACGCCGTTCATCATCAGGATGGCGCGCGCGCTGAACTTCGTGGATAAGCCGGAAGCGCGGAAGATCCACCTGAGCAGCACTCCCCTGCTGGGTGGGCTGAGCGTCTTCATCGGTTTCATCCTGCTTTGCCTCTACGACGTTACGATATCTCCAGCCCGCTATTTCGACACAGCCATGATCGGCTATCTGCTGGGGACAGTGATCATCGTCTGCCTCGGCCTGCTCGACGACCTCAGGGGCATGAATCCCGCCGTTAAGCTGCTGGGCCAGTTGACGGTCAGCCTGGTCTTCATCCTGAGCAATTTCCAGCTTCCGGAATTGCAGGACATGTTTGGATCGGTCTATGTTTCCCTGCCCATCATGGTGCTCTGGATGGTGGGCCTGATGAACGCCCTGAACTTCCTGGACAACATGGACGGCATCATCAGCGGCATGGCCGGGATCCTGGGTTTGGGCTTCTTCGCTTTCAGCCTCACCAATACCACCAGTTCCAACGGCAGCGAGATGGCCTTCATCGGCTT
Organism: Candidatus Syntrophosphaera sp.; assembly: GCA_019429425.1. Taxonomy (NCBI): domain Bacteria; kingdom Pseudomonadati; phylum Candidatus Cloacimonadota; class Cloacimonadia (SeqCode); order Cloacimonadales (SeqCode); family Cloacimonadaceae (SeqCode); genus Candidatus Syntrophosphaera; species Candidatus Syntrophosphaera sp. The sequence continues at coordinate 3,805 of JAHYIU010000011.1, read as the reverse complement.
GATCTCATTGAGCTTCGCGGGCTCCACCTTTGGTTTCCTGCCTTACAATTTCAATCCCGCCAAGATCTTCCTGGGCGATGCCGGATCGATGTTCATCGGTTATTTCCTCTCCTCGATGGGGATCCTGATGGCGCGTTACGCTGTCCTGACCAGGGAAGACAACATGTTTTACCTGTTGCCTGTGCTCCTGCTCAGCTACGCCATCTTCGACATCTCGCTGGTGAGCTATACCCGCAAACGGGACGGACGGCACGTGATGCAGGGCGGCAGGGATCATTCCACCCATCGCATAAACACCGCCCTCGGTTCCATAAAGATCACTGCCCTGATAGTTTACGCGATCAACATCCTGATCGTGCTGACCACCATCATCATCTTCATCACCGGCAACAGGATCCTGCTGCTGGCCACGACCCTGATGTTCGCGATCTTCTTTCTGGTCATGGGCAGCAAGCTGGACCAGATCCCCATCGTGGTGCCGCATAACCAGCAGAAAAAAAACAAGGTTGGGCAATGAGATTCATCCTTCTGGGAACAGGTTCCGGATTGCCGGAACAGGGCAGCCATCTGAGCAGCCTGTATGTGAACAGCGAAGGCAAGCACCTGCTGTTCGATTGCGGCGAGGGAACCTCATGGCAGTTGCTCAGGCACGGCCTGGCCGGAGATGTTTTGGACGCTATATTCATCAGCCATTATCATCCCGACCATGTGTCCGGATTGTTCATGGTTTTGCAGATGCTCTACCTGCAGAAAAGGCAGAAACCGCTCCAGCTCTTTCTTCCCGAGCGACCGGGCGGGATGATGGAAACCTTCCAGTTTTTCTACACCTTTCCCCAACGCTTCCCTTTCCCGCTGCAGATCCTGGATTGCCGCGAAGCCGAGCTCCATCATGATGACGTGACCATCGCTCTGACAGACCATTTGCGCGGCTATGAAGAATTCATCGCGGCCAGTCAGCTCGCCAACCAGATGAATTCCTACGCCTTCCGGATCAGTTCTCCCGCTGGAGATCTGGCCTATACATCAGACATCGCCACCACAGACTGCATCCAGCTATTCCTGAGGGACTGCCACACGGTGATCGTCGACGCATTGCATCCTGAGCCCGCGCAGATCTTCAAGCTGAGCTATGCCGGGATAACGCGCATCCTGCTCACGCATGGGATCTCGGAATCCCTGCAAGCCCAGCTGGCGGAAAATCCCCAGGAACTCATGCAGCCAGCCCTGGAAGACAATATCTACAGCATTCCCTGATGAAAAAAGCAAGAATAAAACTGGTTCTCATTCTGATCGTGGCCCTGGCCCAGGGCGCCTGCGAGATCAATAAACTCAGAAGTGCCGAAGACCACTATCGGAACAAACGCTACGCCGCGGCTATCGAGGAACTGGACGCCTATATCAGAACCGGCCGGAACGGCGCTCTCGTCACCCGCAGCGAGATGCTGCGCGCCCAATCCTACTATGAACTGGGCTTGATGGCGCTGCAACGGGAAAGCTGGGACCTGGCCATCCGCTTTCTCAAGCTCTCCAATTCCACCGAGGCCGACCAAGCCTTGGGCAACGTCTACAAGACACTGGCAGACAAGGCTTTGAAAGAAAAAAACCAACGCCTGTCCCTGGAATATGTGAATGCCATCATCAGGGAGATCCCCGGTTCGGTGCTCAGAGCTGAGATGCTGCACCGGAGGATAGGCTTCAGGCTGGACACCTTCATCGACCACGAGGCGGCCTGGCAGGATTACATGGCCCTCTTTGACGGGTATCCCAACAATGTCTGGGAGGTCGCGGCCCGCAAACTGGTCATGCGCATCGTGCCCGCCAAGGTGGAATACGCCCGCCAGCTCTATACCACGGGCTACTACAGCGAAGGACTGCGCATCCTCTTTGAGCTGGGAAAATACCCTGTCGTGGAAGGGGAGACCAACAACAGGATGATCAGCGAAGCCTACATCAACCAGGCGGAGAGTTTCCTGAAGGGCGAAAATTACCTCGAGGCGGACAGGTTCTTCCGCATTGCCGTGCAATACGACCCCTCCAAACGGGACGAGGTCAACCGGCGCCTGGAACAGGTGGCATCCCTGTTCATCCAGCGGGGCAACGAACTCGCCGCCCAGCGTGATTTTGAGAACGCGCTCCTCCACTACCAGAAAACATTCGACATCATCCCGGAATACAGCCTGGCGACCCAGGCCATATCACGTTTGAACGCCACCAGGGCAAACATCGCCCGGGCCGCCGAGATCTATCGGGAAGCCGAAAAGGCGGAAACCTCCGGCAAATTCTCCGAAGCCCTGGACCTCTATCAACAGGCCAGCAACCTTGACAACGTTCAGCAATACCGTAACAAGGTCTTCCAGATGCAAAACCTCGTGCAGGCCCAGGCCAATCCAGTGGCCTTCGCCCAACGCATCGTCAACGAATATCGCGGCGGTTTGCTGAACACCCGCATCCAACAGCATAAAAATGAATTGCTCAGGATCCACAATCCCAATGAGATCCGCGATTCGGGCTGGAAGATCATGATGTCCGCCGGCCAATACAAGTATGAAGCCCGCTACGACCTGGTCACTCCCACACTTTCCCATTATTTCCTTTGGCAGGTCAATCTCCGCGACCGGGTCATACTGCCTCTGAACAAGCTTTCCGAAAATGTGATGAGGTAACCATGCCCAGAATCATCCCGCTCCTCCTTTTCCTCCTGATCAGCTTTGGCCTTGCCGCCCAGATCCAGTTTGACATCCAGGCCTTTTCCGACAGCACCAAATACGGCTGGCAGGATTGGCGCGACCGCAGCGCATACAGGGAAGAGCTTCTGGACCGCCAGCAGCTTCTCCACATGTATGAGATCGAGTCCAGCCCGATTCGCACCACCATCCTCAAATCAGTGATGGTACCCGGTTTTGGCCAGATCTCCAGCAAGGCCGGGACCAAAGGCACGGTCATCCTGAGCAGCGAATTGCTGGCCTTGGGCGCATCGCTCTATTTTTGGGACCGCAGCCGCTTCTATTATAATAAGTACCTGGACGCCACCCAGGTGGACGAGATCCAGGAATACTACAGCGCGGCGCAGAATCCACGCCAGTACTCCATGCTCTTCCTTGGCCTGGGCGCGGTGATCTGGGCCTACAACATCTTCGACGTGATCCTCACCACCGATGAATACAACGCCCAGGTCTGGCAGGAAATTGTGGATAAATATGGGAAAAAGACCCTCACCATGGGCCCGGACGGCTTGCAGCTCAAGTTTTAGGGATCGATAATGAAGATACCGCTACTGTCACTATTACTCATCTTGGCGCTGCTTGTGGGCTGCGGATTGAAAAGAAACAATCCCCTCGATCCCTTGGGAAATCCCGATATCGAAGTGCCAAAAACCGTCACCAACCTGGCCTACAACACTTCTCCGGCTGGGGCTCCCCAAAAATACGTCTATCTGCAATGGAGCTGGGACCCGCCCATCAGCGACCTGCCCTACGGCTTCAAGGTCTATCGCAGCAACGCCTATTTTTCCAAGTATGAGGTGGTGGGCGAGGTGACCACCACGTCTTTCAACCACGTGGAAGACGTTAGGCAGGGTGACTATTGGTACAGGGTGGCGGCCTACATAAGCTATGCCGATGGGGATCTGGAAGGCAGGGCTTGCGATCCCATCTTCGTCAGGGTCCTGCCCTAAGCCAGTTTGTAATGCACCCAGATTTTCGCAAAGAGCTGAATGACCAACAGTTCAGGGTGGTAACCGAAACTGAGGGCCCCCTGCTGGTCCTGGCCGGAGCCGGAAGCGGAACGACCCGTTCGATAATCTACC